>JAITDR010000234.1 GCA_031282465.1 Desulfovibrio sp. | reverse complement strand
CGCCTGAACACCATCATCGCCAAAGCCGTTTCCGGCGTACCCCTCACGAAAATGCGCTCCGCCCCTCCAGGTTTTTCAAAACGTGCCGATACAACGTGGTATACGGTGGACTCCGCCCACCCCCTGTGGCAAACCATAGCGGCACAGAAAAAGATAAGCCTGTTCTGGGAAGGGGCTCCGGCCGACGCTCAGGTAAAACTCGCGGCAATCGGACGATAGCGTATGCCCCGCACCGACCGGTTCAACGAAGCCATGATAACCGCCGTGCCGGCATCCTGCGCAAAAGACGCCGACGCTCAGGTAAAACCCGCGGCGATCGGACGATAGCGTATGCCCCGTACCGACTGGTTCAACGAAGCCGTGATAACCGCCATGTTGGCGGCCTGCGCAAAAGATGCCGATACCGGGGCCCGCGTCGCACAGGGCTCCGCAGTGACGGAAGTCAAACCATTCATGCCGTCGGCGGGCGGACAGGGCGCACGGAACGCAGAGAGTCCCGCGCTGAAGGATGTCGGGCCGTTCATGCCGTCGCCGGGCGGACAGAGCGCACGGGACGCGCAGGGCGCGGCAGCGGACGATGCCGGAACGCTGACGCAGGCGTCGAATCTCAGAGCGCATCTGCTCTCCCTGCTGGACGAAGCCCGCCGTCTTGCCGTTGCGGACGGCTTTCCCCCGGAGTATGCCGAAACCGCGGATTTCGCGGTCTGCGCCTTTATCGACGAAACCCTGCTGTCCTCAGGCTGGAACGGACGCGCCGAATGGATGATCCGCCCCCTGCAGCTTGAGCGCCACGACACGGGTACGGCCGGGGAGGACTTCTACCGCCTTCTGGACGATCTTCTCGAAAAGGCCGGCAACGGGAGCGCTCCCGACCTTCCCGCCGCCGGTGTACTTCCGGGCCTTGCCCGGAGCCCGTCCGCAGGAGGCGCAACGTCTGCGTCCCGGCCGGCAACCGACGTTCGGGAACGAAACGCAACGGACCAGGCACAGACGGATCTTCTGGAAATTTTCGCCCTCTGTCTGGCCCAAGGTTTCACGGGCATGTATTTTCACGACCCGGACACCGTCAGCTCCTATCTGCGCAAAATCGGACAAACGGCCCCTTCTGTGAGCACAGGCCGGCCCCCGGCGGACAACTCCCTCTTTTTCCCTGCCTCCGGCGCGCCGCGTACTCCCGCTTCCCTGCTGCAGCGCTTCGACCTGTTGGACTGGCTGCTCTGGCTCGCGCCGCTCGGCATCACGGCCGCAATCCATCATCTCTGCGGCAGCCGCCTTGACGGCATGCTCACCGGGCTTTTACAACGGAGTACCCTGCCGTGAAAGGATTTTTGAAAGCGTTCCTGCGCCTCCTGCTCTGGGTACTCCTGCTTGCCGTTCTTTGCGCGGGCATTTTTTTCGCGTGCCGCTTTTACGGTCTCCCGGCGACCGCAAGCGCCGTCGCCTGCGCCGTGCCGGCCGTCCTGCTGCTTGCAGGCCTGCTTGTTTACCGGCTTGTCGTCCGCAGCCGCCGCAACCGGCAACTGCAGCGCATAGTCACCGTGGACCCCGGCCTTGCGGACAATACCCCCCAAGAGCGCAAACTGCTTGAGAATCGCTGGGCGCGCGCCGTTTCCATCCTGCATACTTCGTACTTGGGCCGTTTCGGCAACCCCCTGTACGCCCTGCCCTGGTATATGGTCATGGGCAGGAGCGGCTCCGGCAAAACCTCGGCCATCAGCCGTTGCGGCCTCAACGCCATGCTGACCGACGTAAGCCCGCAGCAGGAACGTACCGGAACCCGCAACTGCGACTGGTTTTTTTTCCGCGAAACGGTCGTGCTGGACACGGCCGGCCGCTACGCGGTGCCGCAGAATGAAGGCGCCGACGATGCGGAATGGCGGGAATTTTTGCTGCAACTGGCCAAATACCGCCGCCGCGAACCCCTGAACGGCATGGTCGTCACCGTCGCCGCCGACACCCTGACCGGGGACGGAGCGCAACTCCTGGGCGACGCCCGCTGCCTGCGCCGCCGCCTGGATGAGGTCATGCGCATCCTGGGCGCGAAGTTCCCCGTCTACCTCATGGTCACCAAGATCGACCTGCCCGCGGGCATGGCGAGCGTTCTGGAGGACCTGCCCCCCGCGGTCAAAGACCGGTGCGCCGGCTGCATCATCCAGTCGCCCGACAGGAAGGAGCTTGTCCCTGTGTCCGTGCAGATAGAACGGGCATGGCAGGAGATACTCGAACATTTCCGGCGCTTCTGCCTGTACCGCGAAACCGGCGCGCAAACCCCCGAGGCGCAGCGTCTCCTGGCCTGGGAAGAACTCAAAGCCATGACCCCCGCCCTGAAGGCCTTTGCCCAGGAGCTTTTTGCAGAGAACCCCTATCAGGAAACACCCTTTCTGCGGGGCATTTTCTTTTCCAGCGCCCTGCGCCGGGACGCGGAAAAACACAGCGCGGCCTTTCCCCGCCTGGACGGTCTTGTGCGCCGTTACCTGCGCACGCCGGAAAACGTCCGGGGGATGTTCCTTCGCGATTTTTTCGCCAAGGTGCTCCCCGGCGACCGCAATCTGTACCGGCCCATAGCGGAATACCTGCGCTGGCGCTCGTCCGTGCGCCTGATCGCTTACGCCCTGATGCTCCTCGTGCCCTTCGGGATAAGTTCACTGACGCTCCTTTCCTTTCAGCACAACGAAAGCGTCATGCAGGCGGCTGTCGCGCCGCAACGCCCGACGTCCGGCGCGGATGTCGCAACGCGCCTGCTCTCCTATGAACAGCGTTACCGCGAAGCCGTGCGCATGGAGCGGGAAACGGAAGCGCGTTCCCTGCCTTCCATGGGCTTCAATCACGCCGAAAAGGCCGTTGCTGTGTTCAACAGCGCCCTTAATGCCGCGTTCGATCAGGATATTTTGAACACCGCCGACACGATTATGGAAGAACGGCGCAGCAAAATCACCCCCGACACACCGGATGACGAGGTCTTTATGCTGGCCGCCGACCTCATCTGGCGTTTCGACACGGCAAACGGCGTGCTGCAGGGGAAAAGCCTGGAGGAACTGCTGGCCGTCCCCGCCATGCCGCAAGGCATACTCAGTTCACTGGGTGTGGACAAGATACCCATGCTGGCCCCTGCCGTCGCGTATATCATGGCCGTGCGCTACCATACGACAACGGACAAGGAGATGCTGCAGCAATCCCTGCGCTCCATGCGCGCCTCCCTGGCCCGTCTGCCCAAACTCAAACCCAACTCCCTGCAATGGCTGGCCCGTCGGGCCGGCAGCCTGTCCATGCTCCCCTATCTGCAGGCGGGCGTCTTCTGGCCCGGCAACACGCAGGCCCTGGACGGCGTGCGCCTCGACCCGGCGTATACGGGCAAGGGGTTCAAAGCGACGCTTGACTACCTGAACAACCTGACGCTCATCGTCGACAGCGAGGACCTGCAACCCGACACCAAGGACTTTCTGCGCTGGTACGCGAACGGCTACGCCGACGCCTGGCGCGTCTTCATCGGCGACTTTACCCGAACGATGCTTGCTCTTGCGGCAACCAACCGGAAAGGCTCCGCCATGACCCTGATGAGTTCGTACGAGAATCCTTTTTTTGCCGCGGCGTTGCGCGCGGATGAAGAACTGGGCCCGGTCCGCCCGTACCTGGACCCGATCCCCGACTGGGTGAATGATCTGGCCGTATGGGCGGAAGCCCTGCGCATGGAAAATGCGGCCCAGGAAGAAAAGCGGCAGCCGACTGTCACGGACAGGGTGCGGCTTGCCGCGCAGAAGTTTTACAGTGAATTCGATGCTCACCTGAGTACGGAAGACGGCAGGCGCCGCGCCCAGGCGGTCGCCCTGGTAAAAAACGTCGACGATTATCTGAAAGCGTTGCGCGACCTGGTGCGCTATACCGTTCAGGACGATTCGGCCTTCATCGCGGTGCAGGACGCCATGCCGGACGAGAAAAATAAAAATGCCCCGACGGCCGCGGTCAATCTGGCGAAAACGGCCTCCCTGACCATGCTGAACGGCATCAACGCGACACAGAACGAGGATTCCCCGGTACTCCTGCTCGGCGACGGGCCGTTGAACTATTTTACGTCCGCCCTGGTCAACGCTGCCGCCTGCCGCATTCAGGCGCTGTGGGAAGGCACCGTCCTTGCCAAGGCGGGCGCGGCCTCGCCCGCGCAACTGCAACAGACCCTGTTCGCGGAACAGGGCGGACTGGCCCGCGACTTTGCCGACAAGACTCTGGCCTACTATCTGGAGCCGACCATAAACGGCTATACAACCCAGGAAGTGAACGGAGTGCCCGTGCCCTTTGCCCCGGAATTCCTGCAGTTTCTCAATGCCGGCACCCTCGGGTACCGGCCCATGCCCCAGGAATACGCAGTGACGGTAGACGCCGTCCCGGTCGACGTCAACGACGACGCCCTGGAAAAACCCTATGCCTCGATCCTGTCTCTGGACTGCGCGCGGGACAAGCAGGAACTGGTCAACTACAACAGCCCGGCCTCCCGGCGTTTCACCTGGCAGCGCGACGGCTGCGGAGACACCAGACTTTCCGTCGCTTTCAAATCCATGACCTTGGACGTGCTTTATCCGGGCCAAAGCGGCTTTGTCGCTTTTCTCAACGACTTTCAGTACGGTTCGAAAACCTTCGCTCCGCACGACTTTCCGGACAAGGAAGCGGTGCTGAAAAAACTCGGCGTCACGCAACTCACCCTGCGCTACAAGCTGTCCGGAGCCGACGCCATATTGCGCGGCGCGAGCTATACGCCGGGTACCCTGCCCTTTGTCGCCGCCGAGTGCAGCAGGTGACGCCGTACGGGAATCCGGCGCTGCAGGCAAACGTCAATACCGTGAAAAAAGGCGAAAGGTGACGCCGTGCAGGATCTGACGCTGCTGGAAAGAGTTTACGCCATGGAAAAAGGCGACGCGCAGTTCGGGACGCACAGCACCGAACGGCTGTACCGCTCGCTCATACGTCACCTGCGCGCCCTGCTCAATACGCGCAGGGGGAGCGTGCCCGTCGCCCCGGACTACGGCATCGCGGATATGACGGATTTGGGCAGCAAATTCACCGAAGAGAACGCGGATGAACTGAAAGCGGACCTTGAGCGCCTTGTGGAGCGCTACGAGCCGAGGCTGCACGACGTCCGGGCCGAATACACCCCCAAGGCCGACATGCCCCTTGCGGCGGTGTTCAGCCTGCAAGCCTCCATCAAAACGATAAACGGCACAGTGCCCTTGCGCTTTCAGACCATTCTCGACGCGGCGGGCACCGTGCGGCTCAAGGGCGAAGAAGACCTCGGAGGCTTTGCGCCGTGGTGACGATGCGCTGTTGCCGGCGCGAGCCGGAGTACCTGCGCTTCCGGACCGTTCCGGACGCGGGAGGTGCCGTGCGGCTCAAGGGCGGGGAAGAAACAGGAGGCATTGCTCTGTGGTGACGACGCGCTATTACCAGCGCGAGTTGGAATACCTGCGCGTGCTTGCGGCGGAATTCGCCCGCGCGCACCCTGCCGTGGCCCCGTTGCTGTCCGGCCCTTCGTCGGACCCGGATGTGGAGCGCCTGCTGGAGGGCACGGCTTATCTGGCCGGGCAAATGGTGCAGAAGCTGGACGAAGGCTACGACCGCATCGCCGAAAACCTGTGCTCCCTGATCCTGCCTCAACTGCTGCGCGACGTCCCGAGCTGCACCGTGACGACTTTCAGCCCCAAAGCCGCCCTGTCCGAAATCCTCATCCTGCCCAAGGGTACACGCACGGCCTCCGTCGAGGTCGACGGAGTATCCTGCATCTTCAGCACCGCCTATCCCGTGGAACTGGCCCCCCTGCGCCTCGCGGGGGTGAAAACGGAAAGCAGCCCGGGCAAACAGGCCGGGTTGCGTTTCGATTTCACGATGACCTTCCCGCTCGCCCTGCGCAGCATACGCAGGCTGCGCCTGTTTCTTCGCGGGCAGCGCGTCGATGCGGTCCATCGCTTGTATTTTCTGCTCCGGCATACGGAGCGCGTCAGCCTCGACATCGGCGGCAACCGGCGGTCCCTGCCGGGGAGTGCGCTGTCCCCCGTGGGCTTTGCCCCGGAAGAAGCGCTGATCCCTTACCCCGCCACGGCCTGGCCGGGCTACAGACTTTTGCAGGAGTATTATATTTTCCCGGAAAAATTCTTTTTTTTGGACATAAATCTGCCGGATTCCGTGGCGGACGCCAAAGGCATGCCCGCTTTTTCCTGCACCCTGGAGTTCCGGAGGCCTCTGCCCGACGACATCCCGTCCTTTGCCGTCGACGACTTTGCGCTTTTCGCGACGCCCTCGGTCAACCTGTTTCCGCATGAAACGACACCCGTCAAGGCGGACCAAAGGCAGGAAAGTTACCCCATACGCGCCAACAGTTCCAAAAGCGGCGCGTACATCCCCTATCAAGTCACGGCGGTCAGGGGCATTGCCCCCGACGCCCCCGACAGGGAGCGCGCCTATCCTCCCCTGCTCGCGGCGGGACGGGATCCGAACTCCCCGTCCTACATGACGGTCTACGAAAAAACGGAGACAGGCGGCAGAGAAATGCGCCTCGCCCTGGTCCGGCCGCCCGGAATCCCCGTGCCCGCTCCTGAGATGATTTCCATGAGCGTGCTGTACAGCAACGGCGAACTGCCCGGACACCTGAATGTCGGCGACCTGCGCGAGGCGCTTTCCACTTCGCCGGGCCTTGCCGATTTCACCAACCTCATCCCGCCCTCAAAACCCGCCCCGGCCCCTGCCGAAGGGAACGTGCTCTGGTCCCTGCTCGCGCACCTGCAACTCAACTATCTGCCCCTGGCCGACGCGCAAACCGCACGCGCCCTGCTGTCCGCCTACCTGCCGGGAAAAACCGACGCCCTGTACTCCGGCGCAAACGCCAAACGCATCGCCTCCATACTCTCTCTGGACGTGCAACAGACGGATTATCTCTGGAAAGGGCGCCCCGTGCGCGGTTCCGACATCCTCATCACCCTGGATGAATCCGGCTTCAGCAATATCGGCGA
Organism: Desulfovibrio sp.; assembly: GCA_031282465.1. GTDB lineage: Bacteria > Desulfobacterota > Desulfovibrionia > Desulfovibrionales > Desulfovibrionaceae > Frigididesulfovibrio. Next base: position 2,566 of record JAITDR010000234.1, on the reverse strand, counting down.
CATGCATCTGTTCGGCATGGTGCTCGCCGCCTTTCTACACGACTATTCCCCCATCAACAGTTTTGTGCGGGTCACCGTCGCGGACTCGCAAAACAAATACAGGTTTCAATGGCTGAAACACGAGAAAATGCGCTCCCCGCGGTAATCGCGGATATGCTCCGCAATCCGCGCAAGTTCGCCTTCATCCAGATAGTGCGCCTTTTGCACATGTGGACGGGGAAACGCCGTTACCAGGAATGGATGGAGATCCTGCGCACGCGCCTGCGCTTCCGCTCCTCGCTTTCCCTGGGTTTCGCGGTGACGGATGTGGACGACCTGGAGATTGAGCCGTCCCAAGACCCGCAGGACACCTGCCCTTTTGCCTCGGCGCGCATAACGGCTTCCTTTCTCGGCCTGTACGGTCCCACCTCGCCGCTCCCGACCTTTTACACGGAACGCCTGCTGGAGGAACAGGCGGAAGACGGTTCGGTCATGCGCGACTTTCTGGACATCTGCAACAATGTCTTCTTTCAGATATACGTCCGCCTCGCCGCGCTCATCTCCCCGCTGGACAGCGCCTTCGGCTCGGACAACCCCGCTTCCCGGCACATGCTCATGTCCCTGGCGGGCTTCGGCAACGCGAGCCTGCGCGAACGCCTGCAGGACGAGCAGACCTTCCTGCGCTACGCGGGTTTTTTTTCCCAGTCCGTCCGTTCCGCCTCGGGTCTGGGCGCTGTGCTTACGGACGCCTCCGGCGGCAGCACCGCGCGCATCCGCTGCAATGTGGAGCGCTTTGCGAGGGTGCCGGAAGAACAGCGCCTGAGACTGGGGGAATCTTCCTGCCTGCTCGGCGAGGACGCAGTCCTCGGCTTTACCGTTCCTTGCCGGGAGGGGAAGGTTATTGTAGAGTTTGCCGACCTCGACGCGAAGACCCTGCGTTCGCTTGTGCCCGGCGCGCGCCTGTCCGGGCTGCTGCACGGACTTGTCGTCAATTATTGCCGGGAACCCCTGGAGTACGAGACGGCGTTGCACATGGCCCCCCGCGAGGCGTTGCCGGCGCGGCTCGGAGGCGACGCCGACGGCGCCTGGGCCACGCTCGGTCACGATGCATGGACGGGTTGGGGCGGAGAAGAAGCCGCAGAGGCTCTGCCCCGCGCAAGCGCCTTGTTCACCGCGGGGTTCGCCCCGGCCTGACGGTTCCGGTTGCCGGCAAAGAAGGAACCGCAGTGTGAGTCACACCGAAATTAAGGAGGCAGCGCATCGTGAACCGCGCCGAAATACTTGAATGCATCACGCGCAGGGAAAGCGTGGTCGGGCAGGACCTTACCGGCACGGATCTCTCCGGAGCCGACCTGCGCGGCGGTCGCTTTGAAAACTGCATTTTCACCGGCGCGGATTTCTCACGCGCGGACATAAGCCGCACGGGGTTCGCGGGCTGCGACTTCACCGGGGCACGCTTCTGCGAAACCGTTTTTGAAAAGCTGAACTGGATGGGGATGCGCATGCCTCAGGCGGACCTGCGCGGGGCGCGCTTTTTCATGACGCTGTGCAAAGACTGCGATGCCCGCGGTGCGGATTTTTCCGAAGCGCACATCCGCATGTGCGACATGGCGGGCATGAACCTGAGCGGCGCCAAGTTCGTCAAAGCGCACATTGAGCAGAACGCCCTGCAGAAAGCCGTATGCGACGGCGCGGATTTTTCCGGTGCGACCATGATACGCCTTGCCTTCAGCGAAAGCGACATGCGTTCCCTGCTGCTTGCCGGAGCGCGCCTGCGCAAGGTAATCTTCAGAGGCTGCGATTTTTCCGGTTACAACTTCGCCGGTCTGAACATGGAAATAGTGCAGTTCGACGGCGCAAAACTCGACAAGGCCGACTTTACAGGCTGCAAGCTGCCCATGTGCAACTTCACCGGCGCTTCCATGAACGGAGCTTCTCTGCGCAACGCGCGCATGGACAACACCGTCTTCTCCGGCGCGCAGCTCATAGGCGCGCAACTCGCCGGGGCGCGCTGCCGCATGTCCGTTTTCATCGAAAGCGACCTGAGCGGAGCCGACTGCTCCAACGCGGATATGGAACTCTGCCGCTTCCAGAAGGCGCGCTGCCGCGGCGCCCTGTTCACAGGCGCAGCGCTGAACAACACGGATTTTTCTTACGCCGACCTGAGCGAGGCCGATTTCAGCGGCGCCGGGCTGTATATGGCACGGTTGCATAACTGCCTGGAAGAAAAAACCGTTTTCGGCAGAGCCAAAGAAACCCGCCTCGCTCCCCCCGACGAAGAACAAACGCGCGCCGAAGCCTTCAAACCCTTTTCCAGACGCACCCGCCGCCGGGATGCGCCGCTTGCTTTGTAAACACCCCCCCGCCGGTGCCTTTTCCTGCAGGGTCTGCTCGGCGCGTCGGCCGGAGCGCCGCTGAACGCCGGGCGGCGTGCAGCACGTCTCGGCGGAGCGGAGAGATTTTTTTGCTTTTTTTGTTGAAATCGGATTTCAGTTTCATTATGATGCACTCCCGAGCGAATACGCATGGTTCAATCCACACTGATGAACTGCGGACGGATGCCGACGCGATGAAAGTATACAAAGAC
>JAITDR010000216.1 GCA_031282465.1 Desulfovibrio sp. | reverse complement strand
AGCAGCATAAGCGCGGCGCCGGGAAGAATTTCCCCGTACAAGGCAAGGTGTTGCGCGGCCCGCGAATACCATCCGGGCATGGACAACTGGTTGAGCAGAGGCACCGGCGCTACGGTAACAACCGCCGCCAGTCCCGCGCAGACCACGGCCGTCTTGACGGCAAGCGGCTGTGCGCGAAGCGTCGAGAGAAACACCCGCCGGCGCTCGGCGGAACACCGAACGTCCGTGCTCCCCGCCGCATTTCCTGGACTTTTCGTGCCGGCCGCGTCTTCCCGACCACCCGCGCCGGCTGCATCCCCCGGACCGTTACGGGTAGAGCCGGCAGACGCTCTTCCGGCCGCGCGCGCGTGGACGAGTTCGGAAAGCAGCCCGTAAGGACAGATCCAGGCGCAAAAGACCGGGCCGAGCAGCAAAGCCGCCGTCAAGGCCAGACCTGCCCCGACGAGCAGCGCCGGCGTGAGCGAAAAGGTTCCGGCAAACACCTGGGCCGCGGCCAGAGGGTCTGCCAAAGGCAGCCCTGCTAAATCAAAGGAAAAAAAATTACCGGACAGCAGGTGTAGGTCTTTCCGGTTCAGAAAGGGGATGAGGATGAAGGCCGCTGCAACGCCGCACTGCATCAGGCGACGCCGGAAACGCAGGGTAGGGGGCGTCATCGCCGTTCTTTCCCGTTTTTCTGCGGCAACAGGCGCGACGGCGTCACCCTGATCGCGCCGATCGGGCACACATACTCGCAGACGCCGCAACCGGCGCAACGCTCCGGCCGGACGGCCGGGATATACCCGTTGCGCAGGTAAAGCGCCGTTCCTTTCAGTGGACAGCGCTCATAGCAGGTCCAGCACATTATGCCGCTTTCCGTCTGATAATCCACACACCGTTTGCGGTCGAGCACGGCCGTGCCCATGCCCGCATTTTCCACGGTCACATCGCGCAAGGCCCCCGTGGGGCAGGCGGCGCTGCATTTCATGCATAGAAAGCAGGGACTCCGGGCCTGAAAGATTTTCGGAGTGTCCCCGCCGAAAAGAAAATAATCCGGCGTCAGTTCAATACAGGCGTAATTGCAGATCTGGGCGCAACGTCCGCAAGAAATGCAGCGTGCCTTGAAATCCTTTTCCGAAAGCACGCCCGGCGGACGCAAAAAAGGCGGACTCATCACTTACGGCTCAAGCTCGTCCTCCACGGTCATGGAGGTGATGTACGCGGCAAGCACGCCGTCAATGCCCTGTACACGCTTGAGCAGTTTTTCCATGACAAGGCCCGGAGCCTCGGCAACGGCGACCACATAGCAACCTTGATGGACGCCGTAGGTGGTGATTTCCGGAAAGGCGGCCGCCTCCGCCTCCACCCGGCCGGCGTCTTCGGGCAGGGTCTGCAGAAGAAAGCCCGCTACAGCCATGTTGTTTTCAATCTCCACCCGACAGGGTTCGGGGCTGAACCCCGATTGTTGCGGAAGGCCGATGATGCCCCTGCATCTTCAATTGAGGGGGTCCGGGGGAAATCATTTCCCCCGGCCGCCGGAGGCATAAAAATCAAAACAAAGCGTTACACGACACCGGTTTTTCCCGGCGCGCATCCGGACCGCGGCCGCGTTGTTGCGGCCGCGGTCCGGACCCGGCGTCATGCCTGTTTATACACTTTCGTCGCGCAGATCTTGTATTCCGGCTCCCTGGAAGCATTGTCGGTGGCATCGTGGAAGAGTTTGTTCACCAGCAGCTTCTTGTCGAAGAAGGGGCAGAACACAAGACCCGGCATGCATGTGTCCGTGACTCTGGCCGGGAAGGTCATCTTGTCGCGCCGTGTTTCCAGAACAACGGGGTCGCCGTTGTTGATCTGCAGTTTTTTCGCGTCATCGGGGTTGATTTCCACAAAGGCGGACGGATAGGCCTTGCGCAGTTCGGGCACCTGGCCGGTCATGGTTGCCGAATGCCAGTGGTCTATGACCCGGCCGGTGGTCAGGACAAAGGGGTAGTCCTTGTCGGCAGGCTCAAAGGGCGGGGCATAGGGACGCAGGAAAATGTTCGCTTTTCCGTCCGGGCGTCCGTAAAAAAAGATACGGTCCGGGTGATCGGCGGGCACGAGCGGGTCCTCGCCGCGCACATAGCGCAGCTTCGTGCCCGGATGCGTTTCCGTGGGGCAGGGCCACTTGATTCCCGATTCCTTCTTCAGTCTGGCCCGCGTAATGCCGTAGAAGTCGTAAGGGGAGCCCTTGCTCAGGGTTCGCCACTCCTCCCAGATGTCCGCGGCGTTTTTGTAGGGGAAGAGCTTGGGATCGACACCCGCCTTGGCGGCGAAATCCATCAGTATCTGCACGGCCGGCCGGCAGTTGCCCATGGGTTTGATTGCCTGCTCGGTAAGGGCGTAGCGGCGCTCGGTGCAGCCGTACACGCCTTCCGTTTCGCACCAGAAGGCAGCCGGGAAGACAACGTCGGCGTACTTCACGGTTTCCGCGTCCATAAAGCATTCCGTCTGCGCGACAAAGGCCGTTTCCAGCCCTTTGGTCAGCTTGTTCAGGTTGGGCAGGGTGTGGGCGGGGTTGGTGCAGTGAATGAAAGTCGCCTTGACGTCGCCTTTGGCCATGGCCTCAAAGAGGGCGACCGTATGCAGACCCATCTTGGGCTGAATGGTCCCGCGGGGGACGCCCCAGAAATCTTCCATCTCGTTGCGGTGCTTTTCATTGGCCACCATGCGCCCTGCGGGCAGCAGGTGGGCCAGTGAACCCGTGTCGCGCACGCCGCCGCAGGCGTTCGGCTGCCCCGTAAGCGACAGCGGGGACGCGCCGGGACGCCCGATCTGCCCGGTGAGCAGATGCAGGTTGTGAATCAGATTGTTGGCCCATACCCCGCGTATCCGCTGGTTGATGCCCATGCACCAGAGTGACAGGGACGCCGAGGATTCGGCAAATATCTTCGCAGCCTTGACGATGTCGGCAGCAGGTATCCCGGTAAGCCGCTCCGCCTTTTCCGGCGTGTAATCCGCCAGAAAAGTCTTGTAGTTTTCAAAAGTTGTCGGTTTGCCCTCGTTGTCCACAAAGTTCACATAGCGGTTGTAGAAACGCTGGTTGTCCAGTTCTTCCCTGACAATGACATGGGCCATGGCGTTGAGCAACGCGAGGTCCGTGCCCGGAACGAAGGACAGGTGCATGTCTGCGATGCGCGAGGTGTTGGTGCGGCGCGGGTCGGCTACGATGACCTTGACATCGGGGGAGTTTTCTTTGCGCTGGGCTATGCGGCGAAAGAGAATGGGGTGCGCTTCGGAAGTATTGGAGCCGATTATGAAAAAGCAGGTGGCGGCGTCGATGTCGTCGTACGTGCCCATGGGCTCATCTTTGCCGAAGGTTGTCAGGTAGCCGGCAACGGCCGATGCCATGCACAGGCGGGGGTTGCCGTCAACATTGTTGGTTTTGAAGCCGGCTTTCCAGATTTTGTTGGCCAGATAAGATTCTTCGGTCAGCGCCTGACCGGAACCGTAGTAGGCCACGGCTGACGGCCCGGCGGCAGCCACGGCATCGCGGAAGGGTTTGGCCGCGAATTCCAGGGCTTCGTCCCAGGATACCTTTTCCAGCGGACTGCTCTTGCCGCCCCTGCGGATCATGGGTTCCGTGATGCGGTCCGGCGTGTAAATAAC
>JAITDR010000214.1 GCA_031282465.1 Desulfovibrio sp. | reverse complement strand
ATACCGGGGTCACGCGGGGCAAGAGGCTTGTGATCCTGGTGGGGTCTCCCAAGGCTCTGCACATAGCCGTGCGGAACAACCGGACGCAACGGCGCTTCACGTGGCTGGACAAGCGTCTGACCGCGCTGTGTGCGTCAACGCAGGAGATTGACGGCTGATTTCCCGCTGCGGTCCCCGTATGCCGGTAAACTTCCGACACGCTGTTCGCGGCCGGTACAGAAGCAAGGCCGTCGACAGGCACGAAATTTCGAAAAAACAGGGTTGGGCAACACCCAATCCGGCTGCAGTGAAGAAGTTGCCGTGCGTGCAGCCCGGCTGCGAACCTCATGTTTGTCCACGCTGAGAAGAACGAACGGAGATTGTTTTTACTTCTTTTTGACGACAAAGGGCGATGGAGATTGTTTTTACTTCTTTTTTGACGACAAAGGGCGGAGGTGGAGAGATGAAGGCATGGACGTTGCCGCGTGTTGCGCGCCGCGCGAAGCGTATCCCGGCCTGGGCGGCATTGGCGTGCGCAGCCGCCTGCGCAGGGACGGAAGAACAGGCGCTGCAGGCGCCTCCCCCCGAGCGGGCAAAAGCCCCCGTCATACCGGCGCCTGCGCCGGCGGCTGCGGGCGGTAAATCCTATGTGGTGAAAGGCAAACGCTATACCGTGTTGCAGTCGGCGGAAGGGTTCAGCCAACGGGGCAGGGCGAATTGGTACGGCAGGCGTTTTCACGGTCGGAGGACGGCCAACGGCGAGCGTTTCGACCAGAACGCGCTGACGGCCGCCCATACAACCCTGCCCATGAACACGTGGGTGGAGGTGCGTAATCCTGTTTCGGGGAAGACGGTGCGCGTCCGCATCAACGACAGGGGGCCGTTTACGGAAGGGTGCGTCATCGACTTGTCCAGGGGCGCGGCTGCCCGTCTGGGTATGCTCGGCGGGGGCGAAGTGGAACTGCGCGCCGTACCCGGCCCCGGACCGGCAAACCCTCCTGCCGCAAAGGCCGGCAAGGCGCAATCCGACGGTACGTCGCGTTCTTCCGTTCCGCGCCGACAATGACGGCGATTGTCGGCGCGGAACAGAAAATCGGCCGTCCGCCGGGACGGCGTTATTTATCCACCAGCACGACGGGTTTGATGAGGTCGCGGGGTTTGTCCTTCATCAGCATCAGTCCGGGCTCGACACCTTCAAGGCCGTTGAAGCGGTGCGTGAGCATAAGGGAGGGGTCGATGCGTCCGGTCGTGATCAGCGCGGCCAGCTTTTCCATGCGCAGGCGTCCGCCGGGCATGAGGCCGCAGTGAATCTGCTTGTGGCTCATGCCGCAGCCCCATTCCAGACGGGGCACCAGCACATAGTCGCCGGACCCCAGGTAGTTGACATTGCCCACGCGTCCGCCCGGCTTGAGGATAGTGACGGCCTCAATCATGGTTTTCACGTCCCCGCCGGCGACAACCACCCGGTCTACGCCTTTTTTGCCCGTCAGTTCCATAATTTGTTCAATGATGCCGCCGTCGCGGTAATTGACGATATCCGTTGCGCCGTATTTTTTGGCGACATCAATGCACACGGCGCGCGAGCCGACGGCGAAAATTCGCGCCGCCCCCCGCAGGGCCGCCCCGGCAACGGCCATCAGGCCCACCGGGCCTATGCCTATGACCGCAACGTCGTCCCCGAAGCGCACATCGGCCAGTTCCACGCCGTGAAATCCGGTCGGCACCATATCGCTGAGCATGGCCGCCGTTGCAGGGTCCATGCCTTTGGGCAGCAGCGCCAAATTGCCGTCCGCCTCGTTGACGTGGAAAAACTCACCGAACAGGCCGTCTTTGGCGTTGGAAAATTTCCAGCCGTTCAGCATCCCGCCGGAGTGCATGGAGTAGCCCGCCTGGGATTCCAAGGCGCTCCAGTCCGGCGTGATGGCCGGGATGACAACCTTGTCGCCTTTTTTGAAATCCTTGACCAGGGAGCCGACTTCCACCACTTCGCCGACGCCTTCATGACCGAGGATAAGATTGCTGCGTTCGCCGATTGCGCCTTCCCATACCGTATGCACATCCGAAGTGCAGGGGGCAAGCGCAACGGGACGTACGACCGCGTCCAGAGGCCCGCATGCCGGCTTGTCCTTGGTGATCCAGCCCGTTCTGCCGATTCCAAGCATTGCAAAACCTTTCATGAGCGTATCTCCTGTATTTGGAACTTATCCGTATATATGCGGAGCGTGAGTCAAAGACAGGAAAATAAGCGGCTTTGACAAAGTATACACCGGCAAAACGCCTACTTGCGGATAAGCTCTTGTTGGATTTGTAGTATTTCACGATAGTATTTCCTCCGTGCCGCGTCAAGGAAGAAACACGAAAAAACGGGCAGCCGGTGAATCCGGGGCTCGCGCCGCAGCAACGCGCCCCGAGCCCCGGTCTAGACGACCAACCCGGCGTAATAATCCTGCAGCGGCGTTGCGTTGAGGTCTCCCGAAACCTCGGCTTCCAGCCCTTCCAGGGCCGCGTCCAGGGCGGCCAGGGTCGTGAGCAGGGGGATGTTCCTCGCCAACGCTTCAGCCCGGATGGTCGTCGCATCGCGGGCCGAAGACGGCCCGCTCACCGTGTTGACAATCATCTGCGCGCTGCCGTCGCGCATAAAGTCCAGGAGGTGCGGCCTGAGCGGCCCTATCTTGACCACAAGCTCCGTGTCTATGCCGATCTCGGCCAGCACCTTGCGCGTCCCCGGCGTGGCGAACAAGGTGAATCCCAATGCCTTCAGCCTGCACGC
>JAITDR010000212.1 GCA_031282465.1 Desulfovibrio sp. | reverse complement strand
TCCACGTTGGCGAAGCGGTAAAAGCGGATAAGTCCCTGCAGGCGCGGCGCTGCATATTGCGAAAATTGCAGTTCAGGGTGGTCATGCATCAGGTAGGAGAGCATGAGCGACAGATGCGCACCCATGGCTTCGATGTCGCAGACGCGCAGGCAGGCGTCCAATGTCTCTTGGGTGGGCGCGGGCGAGAACACACAATCAATAAGCGTCCGGTCGCGCTCCGACACGTATTCTCGGAGGAGCTTGCGGACAATGCGTTCCAGTAAAGGCGATGATGCGTTCATCATCCGGCCGCCCCCAGAAAAGACGACAATCGCGCGCTGAACATGCGCCGGCGAAAACTCGCAACGGCAAGGCATTCGCGCAGGCATTCCCCCGGAATGCACAACAACGGCCAGGCAATATTCGCCAAGACAAACCACAGGGGCAGGTCGTGCTTGCGCAACAGATACATGCGCCCGCGGGCGTATGCCTCAATCTTCGCGCCGATGCCGGGGTCGCGGATGCTGAACGGCGCGTGCCGCACGACAACGGAACGTGCGCGATATACGCCGAACCCCGCCGCAAGAGCGCGCAGAACGTAGTCAGTATCCTCGCCGCACCCGTAAGGCAGCCCCGTCCCCGGTCCCAGGCGTTCGTCAAAGGGGCCGACCGCCTTCACGCACTGTTTGCGGTAAAATTGCACAATGGTCCCGCTGTGCCGGAAAGCCGAGTAGCGATTGACGGCGCGGAAGGCGCCGCCCCGCACAGGGTTCGAGATAGATTCTCTGCTGTGCAATGTTCGGCCTTGCGCCTGCTCAGGCCGACCCTTGACCCTCAATTTCTCTGCATCATTTGTGTCGAACCGCGTGCGTAGGTCGTCTTCCCGCATCGGAGGAAGGGTACGCTCATGCGCCTGCTCAAGCCGACTCCTTGCGAAGGTAACTCGCTGAAATATCAATCGGGGGTGCAGGGGAAGCATTCCCCTGCCGGGGGAGTTTGAGGGGGCGGAGCCCCCGCAAGAAAAATACTTCCGAGCTTCCTCTACATCTTCCCGCAAATCCCTCCTGACCGCCAACAGAACGTCGGCTTCGGGATGCGCCTTGAAAACAGTTGAGGCGTTTTCCAGGGTATCAGGGCAATAGACGCAGTCGTCGTCGGGAAAGGCAATGATGTCACCCGTTGTTTCGTGCAGGGCCAGATTGCGTGACCGGGAAAGGCAGTGGTCCTGTGAGGAGAACAACCGTATGTCCAGGCCGGGGAAGTTCCCGGCTGTTGACCGCGCTCCTTCCGGGCAGTCAGGCCCGTGGACGAGGAGAACCTCAAAATTTCCGTATGTCTGGGCCGCAAGGCTGTGCAACAGCCGTTCAACCAGGGACAGGCGATCTGTGGTGACGACGAGCAGGCTGAACTTCACGCTTGCAAACTCCGGCTCAGGCCCGCAAAAACAGGGAAGAACGGCCCGCAAGGCGCGCGTCGGCGCTGATCAGGCGCAACGGTTCACTTTCCGCCTGAGCCGTAATCATGCGGTCAAAGGACGTGAGTTTCAGTCCCGACTCGGACACGGAGGGTAGTGCGCCGACATGCTCGCCGCGCAGGGGAAGCTCGACAAAACCGCTCTCGACGGCGGCCTCGCGCAGTTCCTGCAAATCGGCCTGCAGAAGTCCGGCGTCAATGCGCGCGGCTATATCCCACCAGGATACGGCGCTGATGAAGACCTCCGTTTCCTCGGACAGAAGAATGTCGCGCATGCTCTCTACGGCGGAATCGCCCGCCAGGGCGCGGAGCAGCACGTTGGTGTCCAGAAGCACGCGCATCAGCACGGTCCCCCGGACTGCGCGTCCAGATCGGCGGGCAGACGGAGTTTCCCGGCCAGAACGCCGAGTCGCTTGACCCGCCGCACGTATGAGGCCGGCACCAGCGCGACTATGGGTTTGCCGTATCGCTCGATGAACACCGGCTCGCCCGCGGCTGCCCGCTTGGTCAGCTCGGACAAAATACCCTTGGCTTTGTAAGTGGAAACGACCAGCACCGCGCACCCCCTATGCGTCAAGGACGCATCCGGACTGCGGCCGGAACGGCCGGCGCGTGTGATGCCGAAGGCGGGCGCTCCGCCTCGGCACACGTCCGGCAGATGCAGTGGGAAGATGACCGGAAAACAGGCGCTGCCCGGAAGACCGCAGGTTCGTGACCGGCACGGCTAAAACACGAAAAACCCCGGCGGACTTCCGACGGGCATACGCTTGCGAAATGCGGCCGGGCCGGGGGAAAACTAGAGAAGCTGAGCTGTGTGTGTGTGTGTGTGTGTGTGTGTGTGTGTGTGCAAGAAATGTGCCGAAATCATTGGCATATCCGGAAATTTTCGCAAAGGGATTTTACCGCCGGACGAGATTTAGCGTATGTCTGGACCATCGTCAAGTCCATATTTGAGGATTTTTAATTTTCCGAAAAGATTCACCGTGCAGGGTTCATGATGAAATTTCGTCATGGTCCGAAACCGCTCTCTTTTGTGGGGCATGCCGGCCGGCGGAGGTGCCGTGTGCGGGTTGCAACGTCCGAAAGACGAAACCCCGCCGGTCGGCGGGGTTTCGTCGTGTAAAGGAAAAGGGGGCGAACAACGCCCCCTTTCGTATCGTCGGAATACTGCGGTTAGTACATGCCGCCCATGCCGCCGCCCATGCCTCCGCCCATGCCGCCGCCCATACCGGCGACGTCTTTCTTGGGCTCGGGCTTCTCGGCCACGGCGGCGGCTTCGCCGATGCCGTCAGGGAAATACAGGGTATGCCCTCTTTATGGACACGACGCCAAGTTGCAACCGCATGCCGGATTATCCACCCTTCGGGAAGTGCGCGTAACCCATGCCCTCGACAAACTGCGGGAGTTATCCGTCAAAGCAGTTTTCAAAAGAAGCCTTGGGCGAGTGCCGCTACCGATGCAGTTGCTCTTTGAGTTTCTCAATTTCTTCCACAGCTAGTCCCGTTAATCTCGCAACCTGACTGAGCGGCATCCCCTCCTGCAACATGCTGAGGGCGACTGCCGCCCTACCTCTGACCTCGCCTCTGGCTTCACCTCTGGCTTCACCGTCACGGGTTGCAGAGTAGAGACGGGCCGCTTCATCGCGGCGGGCTTTCTCGTAGGCCAGGCGCTCTTCACGCATCAACTCGTCAGCGCTCAATTCCTTTATCCGAACAATCGGTTCCTGCAGGTCAGGATAGTGTTGTTGTAACATATCGAGTTCCTCCTCATGTGTGGCTTTCAGAAGCTTTAGCCAGCGCCATAGTATATGCCCGTCTTCAGCAGGCGGGACCTTTGTCAATTCAATAGTATGAATTTCAAAAATATTTGATAAAATCACATTGCCACTATCATTGCGTATCATAAATTTCTGATGATAATCATCAATATTCTCAATCAGCGTGAAATCCGCAATCAATATGGTTATAGCCTTTGTAAGTGCTTTATAAATTTCACCTTCTTTTAACTGATCACTAATCATGCGTGATTCATAGGCTATAATACGTTCCTTCATTTCATCAGTATCGGAAAGCTGTATCTCAATATCAATGATATTACCAAAGTCTGTTTCCAGTTTAAGATCAAGAACAAAGCGTTTCCCGCCCCAATAGCGAGGATAGAGATTGGGATCGACAAAAGTAAGCGATCTGTATTCCTCGCCGGGGAAATCCAACACAGCTTTGAGAAAGTCGACCAGCGCACGGGTATTGTCACGGTCGCCGAAGAGACGTTTAAACATGAAGTCGTATTTCGGCGGGATAATTTCCTGCTTCACAGGTGGTTGCTCCGTTGCGCTGTGTGTCGGTTTCGCTGCTTCAGCGCTAAAAGCTATCATGATAACGACAACTCGGCAACGTTGAGCCGAAGTGCCCAGCAATGGTTTTGCGCGGATTTCGCGGCAAGAACGAAATGACGCAGGCCGAGTTTGCCGGGCGCATAGGGATTACGCAGCACCATGTGTCGGAAATGGAAAACGGCAAGCGAAGCATCAGTATTGACATGGCCAAGCGCATCGGTCGGGCGTTCAGCGTGTCGCACAAGCTTTTCCTGTAGGCTCTATCCGCCGGCCGGCGCCGTATGCGTGTTGCCACGTCCGAACGACGAAATCCCGCCGGTCGGCGGGGTTTGTCGTGTAAAGGAAAAGGGGGCGAACAACGCCCCCTTTCGTATCGTCGGAATACTGCGGTTAGTACATGCCGCCCATGCCGCCGCCCATGCCGCCGCCCATGCCGCCGCCCATACCGGCGACGTCTTTCTTGGGCTCGGGTTTCTCGGCCACAGCGGCTTCGGTGGTGAGGAGCAGGGAGGCCACGGAGGCCGCATTCTGCAGGGCGATGCGCGCGACCTTTTTGGGGTCGATGACGCCGGCCTTGTTCAGGTCGACATACTCGCCGGTGGCGGCGTCAAAGCCGTAGCTGTCCTTGCCTTCGCGCACTTTTTCCACAACGATGGAACCTTCATAGCCGGCGTTTATCGCAATCTGGCGCAGAGGTTCTTCAATGGCCCGGCGTACCAGCGCAACGGCGGCGGCTTCGTCGTCGTCGGCGGGTTTGACTTCGTCGAGGGATTTGGCAATGCGCAGATACGCGGTGCCGCCGCCGGGGACGATGCCTTCTTCAACAGCCGCGCGGGTGGCGTTCAGGGCGTCTTCCACGCGGTCCTTCTTTTCCTTCATTTCCGTCTCGGTCGCCGCGCCGACATGAATGACGGCCACGCCGCCGACAATCTTGGCCAGACGTTCCTGAAGTTTTTCACGGTCATAGTCGGACGTGGTTTCGTCGATCTGCACGCGGATCTGCTTGACGCGGGCCTTGATGTCCTCGGACTTGCCGGCGCCGTCCACGATGGTGGTGTTGTCTTTGTCGATGACAACGCGTTTGGCGGTGCCGAGGTCGGAAACGGAAAGATTCTCCAGTTTGATGCCCATTTCTTCGGACACCACCTGTCCGCCGGTGAGGACCGCGATATCCTGAAGCATGGCCTTGCGGCGGTCGCCGAAACCGGGGGCCTTGACGGACGCGACCTGCAACGAACCGCGCAGTTTGTTCAGCACCAGAGTGGCAAGGGCTTCGCCGTCGACGTCTTCAGCGATAATCAGCAACGGGCGGCTCATCTTGACGATTTGCTCCAGAATCGGGAGCATTTCCTTCATGCTGGAGATTTTTTTCTCGTTGATGAGGATGAGCGGCTCGTCCAGTTCGCAGATCATCTTGTCGGCGTTGGTGACAAAATAGGGGGAAAGGTAACCGCGATCGAACTGCATGCCTTCGACCACTTCCAGAGTGGTTTCCAGACCTTTGGCTTCTTCGACGGTGATGACGCCCTCTTTGCCGACTTTGCCCATGGCTTCGGCGATGATGTTGCCGATGGTGCTGTCCGCGTTGGCGGAAATGGTGCCGACCTGGGCGATTTCTTTCTGGTCGCGGGTAGGCTTGGCAACGGCGTCGAGTTCGGTGACCAGTCGGGCGACGGCCTTGTCGATGCCGCGTTTGATGGACATGGGGTTGCGGCCGGCGGCGACCAGTTTCACGCCGTCTTTATAGATGGCCTGGGCCAGAAT
>JAITDR010000185.1 GCA_031282465.1 Desulfovibrio sp. | reverse complement strand
GGGTGCAGGGGAATCATTCCCCTGCCGGGGGAGCTTGAGGGGCCGGCCCCCCCTCAAAGAATAACTCCGTACTTCCTTAAAAATACCTTGCCGGCAGAACAATCGGCGCGCGGTTGCTTTTGCGGAGATGCGTCAGCGTCCGGCGGCGGGCTTCCTGCGCGCGGCCGGACGTTTGCGGCGTCCGGGGGGTTCGTCCGGCACGTTGTCCGGGCTTTCCGCCCTGTTGGTACGCCAGGAAACGTCGATGGAAAACTCGGCGCGTTCCTCGTCGCTTTTCGCGGTTATGGTCATATCGACGACGCGCGGCACCTGCAGTTCCATCTGCTCGCCGCCTTTCTGCATTTTGAAGTTTCCGTCCTTCAGGCCGTCAAGCAGACCCTCCACAAGACCGGCCACCTCCTCGCGCGTGAGGCGGGTGAGTATTTCCAAAGCGCGTGCGGGCATGTTCTCCTCCAAACCTGAAGTTTACATTCAGTATAGCCCCCCCTCGGCGGGGAAGCAAGGCCCCCGGCGCAAGGCGGCGTGAAAAATACATTGCCGTGGAGGGCGTCGGGTGTTATGCATGACTCGGAGAACCGAAGCCTTACGCCTGCTCAGGCTGATCCCGGCGGGGTCAGGGGCGGCGCCCCGGCCGCCGGAGGCGTAAAAACAGGTGTTACCCGGTACTTCCCGAGCAAAAGGCTTCCGGCCGCCGCAAGAAAGGGAAAAGCATGTCTCAGACCAATATTTTGCTGGAATCCGGCACCAATGAACTTGAAATAGTCGAATTTTACATAGATGAACCCGATTATCGCGGCCATTACGGCATCAACGTGGCCAAGGTGGTGGAAATCATCCGCACGCAGCCGGCGACGTCCATGCCGCAGATGCGCCATCCTTCGGTCATGGGGGCTTTCCCCCACCGTGACGGCAAAGTGGTCGCCCTTGTGGACCTGGCCGTCTACCTGGGCAAGACCCGTCCGGCGTCCTCCGAAGCGAAAATCATCGTCACCGAGTTGAACGGCATCGTCACGGCCTTTCTGGTGTCCGGAGTCAACCGCATCCACCGCCTGAGCTGGAAGGATGTGGAAGAACCCGGCGTATTTCTGCAGAACATGAGCCACTATTCCATAACCGGCGTTGTACGCCTGGAAAACCGGGTAGTGTTTCTTCTGGACATTGAGCATGTCGTGGCGGATATCGACCCTTCACTGGCCATGCAGCTCACCAGCGCGCAGGGAGCGGCGTTCGCCGACGGCACGACAGCCGTCGTGCTGCACGCGGACGACTCGGCGAGCATCCGCAACCTCGTCAAACGTCTGCTGGAAAAAAGCGGCTCGTTCAAGATTATTCAGGCCGTCAGCGGCGAAGACGCCTGGAAGATCCTTGAAAGCATGAAAAAACAGGCCGCCGCGGACGGCAAAAGCGTCGGCGACATCCTGCAGGCGGTGATCACGGACATCGAAATGCCGCGTATGGACGGCTTGGCCCTGTGTCGCAAAATCAAGGAAGACCCGGAACTGAAACACCTGCCCGTCGCCCTGTTTTCTTCCATCATTTCTCATACCCTTCAACACAAAGGGGCTTCCGTAGGCGCCGACGCGCAGTTCACCAAGCCGGACCTCAAAAACCTGAGTGAAAAATTGGCTGAGCTGATCGCCGCATCACGCGGAAAGTAACGCCGCTCCCGGACGACACCGCGCCGGCGGGACGAACAATGCGCATTCTGGTCCATGTCTGCTGCGGCCCCTGCGCCGCTGCCGTCTTGCGCGGCTTTGCCGCTGCCGGTCATGAGCCGCACGGTTTTTTTTACAATCCCAACATCCATCCTCTGGCCGAATACATGCGGCGCAGGCAGGGGGCGGCGCAGGTCGCCGGGCGGCTCGACGTTCCGCTGATTTTTGCGGATACCCTTCCGGCCGGCGCCTCAGCCGTGCCGGACCACGGCGGACGTTCTCCTGACGGCGCGCCGGCCCTGCCGGAGCCGGCCGGGGATTCTCCGGAGGGCGCGCCGGAAGCGGGACGGCCCCTTCCGGGCGGGGCGCTGCTCCCCGCCGGCGACCCTGTGCCCTGGTTGCGTGCCGTTCTCGGCATCCTCAAGAACAACGGGGACCGCTGTCCTTACTGCCTGCGTCTGCGCATTTTCGCGTGCGCGGAACAGGCGCGCCGGCGGGGGGTCGACGCTTTCAGCACGACTCTGCTCTATTCGCGCAGGCAGCGCCACGACACGATACGGGCGCTGGGCGAAGAGGCTGAGGCGGCGCTGGGCATCGCCTTTGCCTACCGGGATTTCCGTCCCCACTGGGACGAAGGCGTCAGGCTGTCGAAGGAATGGGGCGTATACAGACAGCAGTACTGCGGCTGTCTGTTCAGCGAGTATGAGCGTTACGCGCGTGAATTCGGCGCGTTGACCGCCGGGGACTGACGCAGGCCGACCGATTGTGCCGGCGTTGCGGAGGTTGCCCGTCCCGAACGCAGTGAGGGACGGAAGAGGGGAGTCGGAGGCACATAACGAGGCCCGCAGTGTTGCTGTATGTTCATGTACCCTTTTGCCGAAGCAAGTGCGCGTACTGTTCCTTTTATTCGGTGCCGCTGCCGCAGGGCGCGGCCGGGGAGGCGATGCTCAAGTCCTATCTTGCCGCGTTGCTTCGGGAGATGCGCAGGCGCGCGGCGCAGTGCGGGCGCGTTTCCGTGGAAACGGTATTTTTCGGCGGCGGTACGCCGAGCTTGCTGCCGGGCCGGGCTGTGGCGGGTATTTTGGACGAGGCGCGCCGTTCTTTCGACGTGGCGGCGGATGCGGAGATAAGCCTGGAGGCGAACCCGGAATCGCTGTTGTTGTCGGATTTGCCGCGCGAGGCGCGCAAGGCGGGCGTCAACCGCCTGTCCATCGGCGTGCAGAGCCTGGACGACGCAGAGTTGGCGATGCTCGGCCGCGCGCACGGGTCGCGCGCCGCGCGTACGGCCGTGGACGTCGCGCGGGCAACCGGGTTTGCTTCCGTCAATCTGGATGTGCTTTGGGGGTTGCCGGGCAGAGGCGGCAGAGCGCCTTCGCAGATGCGCCTGCTTGCCCTGCTGAAAGACGTTGCCGACCTGCAGCCGGACCACATTTCCGCTTACGAACTGACGCCTGAGCAGGGGACGCCGCTGGCCGAGGCGTTGGAGAAGGGCGAACTCGTCCGGCCGGGGGAAAAGGCGTCGGCTTCCATGTATCTGGCCGGGGCGGAGTACCTGGAGAGCCGGGGTTTCCTGCAGTATGAAGTTTCCAATTTCGCGCGCCTGGGTTTTGCCTGCCGGCACAACCTCGGCTACTGGCAGGGCAAAGATTACCTGGGGCTTGGTCCTTCAGCGACGTCAACCTTGGGAAACCGCCGTTTTACGAATCCCGCCGACCTTGCGGGGTGGATTGCCGCGACGAAGCGCGACGCCGAGCCGCCCTGCGAGCATCTGGATGCGGTAACGCGGCTGGAAGAAATGCTTATGTTGCGGTTGCGCACCACTGCCGGGTTATCCTTTGCGGAATGGCGCCGTGCGTCCGGCCGTTCGTTCCCCGCGGACTTTGCCGCCGTGATTGCGCTGTTGCGCCGGGAGGGACTGGCGGGCATGCGCAAGGGGTCTTTTTTCCTGACGCGTACCGGGATGCTGGTGTCCGATGCGATAATCGCGCGTTTTTTCGCTGACCTGAGGGCGCGCGTCGCGCTTTCGGGCCGGCCTGACGCGGCGCGGAGCCCGGGCTGAAGCCGCGCCGGCTCAGACCTTGACCAGGAAATTGTCCGCCGAGGCGTATTCGCAGGGCACATACGCGTCGGCCTGGGCATCGTTCAGCCAGACATTGTCGCCCGTGCGGTAGCGAAACTTATAGTCCTGACCCTGAGGCAGTTCTATTTCCAGAGTAAAGCTGCCGTCCTTCATACGTTTCATCGGATGGGACGTGTCGCTCCACTCGTTGAAATTCCCGACCAGGTAGACTTCCTTCGCGTTCGGAACTTCTTCCGGCACCAAACGAAACTTGACTTTGCACGCCGCGCGGTTTTTGAGAAAAGTTTTCGTGATGGACATAGCCGGCTCCTTCATTCGCTTGCACAGACACATAGAAAAAAGTTATCTGTCGTATTACAGCTTGACAGTAAGGTCATACGTCAAAAAAGTCAAGAAAAAAACCTTGGAAAAGACTGAACAATCAGGGCTCCGTCCCGCAAACGTCCCCGGCGGATCGGCTCAAAGCGGCGAAGGTTTGGTGATGCCTCCACGTTCCCGGTTGATATTTCAGAGAGTTACCTTTGGAGAAAACTGCCGGGAACAAACGCGGGATTGAACGGGGAAGATCATTTTCCGCAGCGGATTTTCCGTACAACGACGGCGCCGGCGGAATCGTCTGTTTCGTTTCCGCATTGCGGCCGGGATACGTATCCCGTTGTCGCCGCGACGAAAAAAATCGCGTTATTCCCGCCGCGGCGCTTGACATCGCGCGTGCTGCGGGTGTACCCGGCTCTGTATGTGCATTTGCCGGAATATCCGTCACATATAAACTCTGCCGGGAGGAGACCATGACCAAGGCCGAACTCGTTAAAACCCTGAAAGAAAAAGCCAACCTTGCGACCAACGCTCAGGCTGAAGCCGCCTACGAGGGACTTTTCAAGATTCTGTCGGACACCTTGAAAAAAGGTGATTCCATTGCCGTATCCGGCTTCGGCAGCTTCAAAGTTGTGGAGCGCAAGGCGCGGACGGGACGCAACCCCCGCACCGGCAAGGAGATTGCGATTCCTGCGTCCAAGGCCGTCAAATTCACGCCGGGCAAGGCGCTGAAAGAAAGCTTGTAGACGAAAATTTTCAGGTTTTCACGCTCGGAGCGGGCATGCCTTGTGCAGGGCATGCCCGCAGCCATGGTTTTGCTGTGCCTCCGCGGGTACAGAGGGGGGAACCCCGCACCCCGCTTAACCGCGTTTCCCTCAGCATATGCCGTGCAGGGGACCTCCCGGCGCGGCCCAGGCGTCCAGGCGTTTCTGCACGTCGGGGTCTTCTTCCAGGGGCGGCGCGTGAAACGCCTTGCTCCTTGCGTCGATAATCAGCGGAGCCGAGCAGCCCCAGTGCTTGCAGTGCGTGAACGCTCCCGTCCCGTACAGGTCGGTCGCCGGGTCTGAGCGGGTAAAGGTCGTCCACAAAAAATTGTCCATCGACGCGCAGACGAAATCCGGGTCGTCCGCCACCACCAACAGCGCTGTTTGCGGCGCATCTCCATCTGTCGCCGTTTCCCGTGCCGCGAGCGGCGTCGTGCCGATTCGCGAGGCAAGGCGCAGCATTGCCTCGTCCGCGGCGTCACGCGCGGCCGTGTGCGCAGGCCCCCGGCAGACGACAATGCCCGGCGCGAAAAGACGCGCGCCGGTAAACGGTTCAGGCAGCGAAAAATCCGCAGGCATTTCCACGGCCAGCGCGCGCTTGGGCCGTCCGGCAGCCGCCCATACCAGTTTCGACCCCTGGTTAAGGCTGATGCCGCTGTAGTCCAGCGTGTCCATGGTGGTGCGGGTGACGAAATGCAAATCGCGGGAGAAATCCGTGCGCCGGAGCATGTGGGCGAGAAACCCCGGCACGTCGCGGGTCGAAAGCCGCTCATCGTCTTCTTTCGCGGCAATCAGCAGGTATTTGGCAAGGCTGGTCTGCGTGTTCCCGAGCAGGGAAAAGGCGCAGGTCAGCAGTTCCTGCGGAACGCGTCCGTTTACCTCCGCCCCGGTTTCGCTTTCGCCTGAAAAAGCGGCAAAGGGCACATAGCGTTCGCTGCCTACGGCCAGCAGCAGGGGGTGTACGCCGGCAGCATCGACGGCATGCACTTCATGGACTCCGGAAAACACCGACGGCGTCAGGGTCGAGGTCAGTTCGTGGATGAAATCCCCGAAGACCGAGTCTTCCTGCGGCGGCCTGCCGACCGAGGTAAAGGGCCACACGGCGTCCGGCCTATGGTATACGGCGTCGACGCGCAGCACGGGAAAATCGTGCGCAAGGCTGTAGTAGCCCAGGTGGTCGCCGAAAGGACCTTCGCGCTTGAGCGGTGACCGGCCCCCGGCGCACTCCACGCGCCCGCAGATGCAGAAATCCGCTTCGGCGGGAACGGGCAGGGCGGAAAATCCGGCTTCGGGCATGATATAGGACAGCGGGCGGCCGGCCAGAATTCCGGCCGTGCAGAGTTCAGGAATGCCGTCGGGCAGGGGCAGGACGGCGGCCAAAGTCAGGGCGGGCGGGCCGCCGATACTCACGTTGACCGGCAGGTCGCGTCCGCGCTTCAGGGCTTCCATGTGGTGCGTGCCTATGCCCCTGTGTATCTGGTAATGCAGACCGGCTTCCTTGTCCGGTGCATAATCGCCGCCGCTGATCTGCACTCTGTACATGCCCATGTTGGAAGCGCGGAAACCGGGTTCGGCGGGATGTTCGCTGTAGACTTGGGGCAGGGTCACATAGGCCCCGCCGTCCAGGGGCCGGGAAACAATCTGCGGCAGGTCGGAGAGCCTTGCTCGTTTTGCCGTTGCGGGCCCGGAGCGCACGCGGCGCGGCAGCGCGCGCGCAACAATGCCCGGCAGTCGCGCCCAACTCCCCGGTTTTTTGAGAACATTCCGAGGATCGGCGTGCAGCTTGAGCAGGAGGTCAATGTCGCGAAGGCCGTCACGAAAGATGTGGCGGATGCGTTCGCGGGTGCCGAAAAGATTGGCCAGTACCGGAAAGGCGCAACCTTTCACCCGGCTGAAAAGCAGGGCGGGCGCCGAAGCGCGGAAAGCCCGGCGTTGCAGGGCGGCGAGTTCAAGATAAGGGTCGGGTTCCAGGGCGTCTATGCGTCGCAGGTGCCCGGCGGCCTCCAGATCCCGGATGCAGTCCTGCATGTTGCGGTAAGCCATGGGTTCCTCCGGGGTCGGTCGGCAGAGCGGAAGGTATGCTGTTACGCGTCGGATGTTGCGGCGCAGTACGCAGTATTTCGTGAAGCAGGGTAGGACCGCGTTCCCGCGGCAACGGAGTCGTCAACCTCCCGCATGGGTGCGGTTTTGACGGCAAATTTGCAGTATTGCCGGGAAGGACCGGACATCAGCGCATGAATTTGAGCAGTCCGCCGTCGTCGGACAGGATGACCCTGGTATTATCCTTGAAGGATTTGCGATATATTTCCAAGCTCTTGTAAAACTCGTAAAACTCCGGATCCTCCGCCAGGGCGGCGGCATAAATGTCCATGGCCTTTGCTTCGGCCTTGCCCCGGATGACGATGCCCCCTCGGTTGGCCTGGGCCAGAATCACGTCACGCTGCATTTCCGCCTCGGAACGGATACGCCGGTCCTCGGATTCACCCTCGTAACGGTATTTGTTGGCCATGCGCGTGCGTTCGGCGTTCATGCGGTTGATGATGGCCTGACGGTTGGGCAGATCGGTGCGCCTGATGCGCACGTCCACTATCGTCACCCCGTAATCGTGGGCCTGAGCGTCGGATTTTTTCAGCACCTCCTCCATGATGTCCGTGCGCTTGGAAAAGACGACCTCGTTCAGTTCCCGGCTGCCTATGGCGGCGCGAAGCTGCGAATAGACGATGTTGCGCAGGCGGTCCTCGGCCGTGTGTTCGCTGCGCAGGGAACGGTAAAAGGCCAGGGGGTCGGTGATCTGCCAGCAGACATAGTTGTCGATTTCAAAGGCCTTGAGGTCGGCGGTCAAACTTTCGGTCTTGGCAATTTCGAACACCAGAATACGCTTGTCGAAGAACACCGCGTTCTGGATGAAGGGAAGCTTGAAGTTCAGCCCCGGCGTGCGGGCTTCGTTTTCCACGGCCTCGCCGAGTTGGAGCACAATGGCGCGCTCGCGTTCACCGACGAAAAAGACGCACTGGGAAAAGACCAGAACGGCGGCGGCCAGACCCGCCGCGATGCCTATCAATGCACGTTGGTTCACTGCGCCGCTCCGTCCCGCGCGTCCCGCGCTTTTTCCCGGCCCCCGGATCCGCGTCCGTCCAGGTTCAGCAGAGGCAGGATGTTGCCCTCCGCATCCCGTGAAATGATGATTTTCTCCAGGCCGGAAGAGGAAAGCACATCGCCCATGGCTTCAAGATACATGCGCTTGCGCGTAACTTCCCTGGCCTTGTTGTATTCCCTGACCATGATGCGGAAACGCTCGGCCTCGCCCTCGGCCGCCTGCTCCACCTGCCTGCCGTAGGCTTCGGCGGCGTTGAGCATGCCCTGGGCCGTACCGTTGGCCACGGGAACGATTTTCATGCGGTAGGCCTCGGCTTCGTTGATAATCCGCACCCGGTCCTCGCGCGCGCTGGCCACATCCTTGAACGCGGCTTCGACTTCCGGCGGCGGCTGCACGTCCAGAAGCTGCACGGTATGGATGCGTACCCCAATGTTGTAGGGCGCAAGGATGTTTTCCAGAACCTGTCTGGCCTGGACCTGCGTTTCCGCACGCCCGGCGGTCAGAATGGAGTCTATGTTGCTGCGCCCGACCACCTCGCGCATGGCCGCCTCGGCCGCGAGCTTGACCGTCGTCTCCGGATCGCGCACCTTGAACAGGAAGTCGCGCGGCCTGCTGATGTTGTACTGCACGTTGAAACGCATGTGTACGATGTTTTCATCGCCGGTGAACATGCTGGCTTCTTCCGCGGAATTGCGCGAAGCGCCTCTGGTCCTGGCGTCCGGCGTCTGACCGATGACCACGGTGCGCAGGGATTCGGCCGCGACGATTTCCGCCTCTTCCACAGGGTAGGGCAGATGATAGTGCGGTCCGTCCCCGACTTCGCGGCTGTATTCGCCGAAACGCGTTATCACGCCGATTTCGCCGGGCCTGACGATGAAAATGCCTGAAGCCGCCCAGCCCAGGAAGACTACAAGGCAGATGATGCCGACCGGCAGCCTCCCGCCGAGAAAACGGGAAAGGAAATCACCGGGCTTGAAGTCGGGAAAGGGATTCTCCGGCCCCGCCGGCATCCGCCGCCTGCGTCCCGGTCCCTGTCGCTTTTCCTGAAGTTTGTCCCAGTCCCAGTTCATGATGCAAACCATACCTCCGCACGGCAACCGCCTGCCGGAACTCCGGATTGACTCCCGGCGAAACGGAGGATACCTTAGAGGATACGCAGACGGCGGTCAAGGATATCTTTCCCGGCGGATATCTTTCCCGGCGACTTTTTGCCGGCGCTTCCGGGCTCCTGCGCGACTTTTTTCCCGACACTCCGCAAACAGGAGCTTCCGATTGAACCTCAACCTCGAAGCCGCCCCGGCCGACGATGCCCCGGTCGTCATTCACACCGACGGGTCCTGCCTGGGCAATCCCGGTCCCGGCGGCTGGGCCGCGCGTCTGGCATACAAGAACAGGGTCAGGTATATCTCCGGCGGCTTTGCCTCGACCACCAACAACCGCATGGAACTTTACGCCGCCCTGTATGCCTTGGAAAGCCTGAAACGTCCCTGCCGCGTGGAGTTGTACACCGACTCGCGCTACCTGCGCGATGCCGTGGAAAAGGGCTGGCTGCAGTCCTGGCTACGCAAAAACTGGAAAAAAGCCAAGGGCGGCGACGTGTTGAACCGCGACCTGTGGGAACGCGTGGCCCTTATGCGCTCCCGTCACGACCTGCGTCTGCACTGGCTGGAAAGCCACGCCGGCCACGCCGAAAACGAGGAGGTCGACAGACTGGCCCGCTTCGAAGCCCGCCGTGATTCCCTGCCCCCCGACACCGGCTACGTCCCCGCAACGGCCGATGCCGACGCCGGCGACGACAGGCTGCGGCAAGCCTTTCCGTACCCGCAGGAGAAGTAGAATGCGCCGGCGGAACTATTACATCACAGCGCCCCTGAGACGCAGAATTGTGACGACCAAGGCCGTTTGCGCAACGGAAAAAGACCGGTGAGCGATGAAGCCCTCCGCAGTGCGTGGGACCGTACACGGCATCGACGTCTTTGTAATGGAGAAAAAATCGTGAGCAATGAAGCCGCGACATACGAACGCACGGCCCGTACCCTGCTGGAAAGCCTGCCCTATATGCGCCGCTTCAGCGGCGAAATCGTGGTCATCAAGTACGGCGGCCACGCCATGGTCGACGAAACGCTGAAACAGTCCTTCGCCCGCAATGTGGCCCTGCTGAAATACGTCGGCGTGCGCCCGGTCATCGTACACGGCGGGGGTCCCCAGATCGGCGGCATGCTGAGCAGGCTCAACATACCGTCTTCCTTTCACAAAGGGCTGCGCATCACCGACGATGCGACCATGGACGTGGTGGAAATGGTCCTCGCGGGCCGGGTAAACAAGGAAATCGTCGGTCTGCTGAACTTGGCGGGGGCGCGGGCTGTGGGCCTTTCCGGCAAGGACGGACGCCTTCTTGAAGCGCGCAAAAAAATGCAGACCGTCGACGCCGACGCAGGCGCCGGCGGGACCGGCGCAGAGGCCGGCGTCGACCTCGGCCGGGTAGGGGATGTCGTGCGCGTGGACACGGAACTGCTGCGCACCCTGAGCGGAGCGGGCTACATCCCGGTCATCGCGCCCACCGGCGTGGATGAAGAAAACGGGACGTACAACATCAATGCGGACGACGCGGCCGCGGCCGTGGCCGCCGCCGTCAGGGCCAAACGTCTGCTGTTGCTGACCGATGTGCCCGGAGTGCTCGGCAAAGACGGCGTTCTCCTGCGCTCACTGTCCGCGCGCGAGATCCCCGGCCTGATTGCCGATGCCGTCATCAGCGGAGGCATGATCCCCAAGGTCGGCTGTTGCCTTGAAGCCCTGCGCGGCGGTGTGGAAAAAGCCATGATAGTGGACGGCCGTGTGGAAAACTGCGTATTGCTGGAACTGTTTACCGATGCCGGCATAGGCAGCGAAATCACCGCCGACTTCGACTCCGGCGCGGCGTAGGGATACGTCGGTTATCATTGCCGGAGGGCCGTCCGTCTGGTATAGACGCTTCAGGTGACGGTTCTCCCGGCCTTGTCATTCCGACCGGCTGTACCGAACAACAGTCAAGGCGCCTCCAACCATGCGGGAATACACGGCAGATCTGCACATCCATTCACGCTTCTCCCTGGCCACCAGCCGCAAACTGGGCATCCCCCTGCTCGCCGCCTGGGCGGAAATAAAGGGTCTGGCCCTTATCGGCACCGGCGACTTCACCCACCCGCGCTGGCGCGATGAACTGCGCGCTTCGTTGCGCTTCGACGAAGCAAGCGGCCTGTATACCCTCAACGATGAAGCCCAGGCCGCGCAGGCCGCCCTGCGCCTGCCCGTCCCCGCCGCTCCATCCGGCGCAAAAATCCCGACCCGCTTCATGCTCCAGGGCGAAATCAACCTCATCTACAAACGCGGCGGCAAACTGCGCAAAGTACACAACCTCGTCTACATGCCGAACCTGGAGGCCGCCGACGCCTTTTGCCTGCGCCTCGCCCAGGTCGGCAACCTGTCCTCTGACGGCCGCCCCATGCTCGGCCTGGATTCCCGCGACCTCCTGGAACTGGTGCTGGAAAGCCATCCCAAGGCCTTCCTCATTCCGGCCCATATCTGGACGCCCTGGTTTTCCCTCTTCGGCTCCAAATCCGGCTTCGACCGCCTGGAAGACTGCTTTGCCGACCTCTCTCCGGAAATTTTCGCTCTGGAGACCGGCCTGTCTTCGGACCCGGCCATGAACCGTCTCTGGAGCGCCCTGGACGGCCGCCGCCTGGTATCCAATTCAGATGCGCATTCCGGGGAAAAACTCGGTCGCGAGGCCAATGTCTTTGCCGGTGAACTTTCCTACGACGGCATCCTTAACGCCCTGAAACACCCCGAGAAACCCGGCTCGACATCCTTTCTCGGCACCCTGGAATTTTTCCCGGAAGAAGGGAAATATCATCTGGACGGGCACCGCAAATGCAATGTTGTCCTCAGTCCGGAGGAAACGCGGCGCCTCGGCGGACTGTGCCCGGTCTGCGGCACTCCCCTTACCGTCGGCGTCCTGAGCCGGGTCAGGGAACTTGCCGACCGCGACACCCCCGCCTACCCGCCCGGCACGGGAAGCGACGCGGAGTTCGGCGTCCGCGGTTTCACCTCCCTGGCCGCCCTCCCGGAAATTCTCTCGGAACTTCTCGGCGCTTCGCCCAAAAGCCGCCGGGTGGAAGAAATGTATGCGGACCTTCTGCGCCGCTTCGGACCGGAACTGCTCATCCTGCGCTCCGTACCGGAAGAGGCTCCGGCACGCCTTTTCCCCCCTCTGGGCGAAGCCCTGCGCCGCATGCGCAAGGGCGATGTGCGCCTGAGCGGGGGCTATGACGGCGAATACGGCACCGTGCGCATGTTTGACGATGCCGAGCTCGCAGACATCAGACGAGGCATCAGCCTGCCCCGGCGCGGGGGGGCAAATGCCGGGAAGCTCCCCGGCTTTGCCCGGAACGGTCCGGGAGAGTTCACAGACGGCACGGCTCCCCGGCCGTCTTCAGAAACGCCGGAAAGCTTTGCCCGGAGCGGCCCGGAGGATCCCACGGGGGGCAAGATCTCCCGGTTGCGGCCGCACAGCCCGAGCCTGACCTTGCCGGGAGTACCTGTTCCTCTGCCCGCCCCGGTGCGCAAAAAACGTTCAGGCAAGGCTGCTCCCTCGGTACCGGATACCCTTCCGTCCGCTTCCCCTGCCCCTGAGGCCGCCGATACCCGGCCGATCCCGCCTCGGGCCGACGCCTTGCCGTCCGCGCCGCAGACCGATGCCGCTGATGCCGAAGTCCGGACCTTCTGCGCCCCGGATAGCTATACCCTCTCTCCCGCCGAGGGACTGAATGAAGAGCAGGAGCGCGCCGTCCCGGCCGGGCCCGGCCCGGTCCTGGTCTGCGCCGGCCCCGGCACGGGCAAAACCCGTACCCTCATCGCCCGCATCCTGTACCTGCTCAACGAAGGCATCGACCCGCGCAAGATAGCCGCCGTGACCTTTACCCGCCGGGCGGCTGCGGAAATGGACCGCCGGCTGACCGATGTCCTGGGACGGAATACGCCGCTCCCGCGTACGGACACCCTGCACGCCCTGGCTCTGGAACTCCTGTGCGCATGTCAGGACGGCGCACCCCTGCTGCTGGACGAAGCCGCCGCCCGCCGCGTGTTCGCCGAAGCCAATGCCGAAGAAGGCGCGCGGCGCATCGCCGATGCCTGGCAGTCCCTGAGTCTGGCTCGTGAACGCCGGAAAGCGCCCCCACCGGAGTTTGCCGACTATGCCGCGCGCTATCTGGCTCAGAAAAACGCGTGGAATCTCGCCGACTATACGGATTTGCCGGAATTTTTTCTCGAACGCCTCGAAAGCGGCCTGTACACAACCCCCTATGAACATGTGCTGATTGACGAAATACAAGACCTTTCCCCTTTGCAGCTCATGCTCATCCGCGCCCTGGTCAACTCCGGAAACCTCGAAGGCGAGGGTTTTTTCGGCATCGGCGATCCGGACCAGTCCGTATATTCCTTTCGCGGGGCGCACGGCGATGCCTTCCGTTTCTTTGTGGAGGCTTGGCCGCATGCGCAGGTGATCGGCCTGCGCCGCAACTACCGGTCTCGTCCGTGCATCCTGCGCGCGGGGCGGGCCTTGTTCCCCGAAACCGCTCCCGGCGCCTTCGCTGCAGGCGAGCTTGTCCCCGCGCGCGGCGACGATGCCCTCATACGACTGTTTTCCGCCTCATCGGCCGACACCGAAGCCGCCTGGGTGGCTGAGCGCATCGCCGAACTTGTCGGCACGGGCGGGCACAGTCTGGCCGACGCACGCGGCAACAGCGGCAAATCCGGCCCACCGCGCCCGCAGGCCGACCACAGCCCCGGCGACGTCGCCGTCCTGCTGCGCATTCGCGCCTTGGCCGGCCCCTTCCGCAACGCCTTGGCCCGCAAAGGCATACCCGTCTCCGAACCGGCCGGGGACGTATTCTGGGCCGATCCCCGCGCAGCCGTTATCCTTCGCGCCGCCGGGCGCATGCTGGGCATAGCTCCGTCCGAAGAGCCCGAGGACGACAACACCCCGGATATCCCCATGCGCGTGCTTGCCGAAGGCCCTGCGGCCGTTGTCGCCCATTTGCAGAACACCCCGCCTTTCGATCCCCTGTTCCGGCTTTCCCCGGTTTGTCGCGCTCTGCTTAAAGCCTATGAGCAAAACGGCGGATGGGCCGGACTGCTGACCTTTGCCGGCCTCATGAACGAACTGGAACTGGTGCGCGCCAAGGGAGAAAAAGTGCAGATCATCAGCCTGCATGCGGCCAAGGGCCTGGAATTCCGCAGCGTGTTCCTGCCCTGTCTGGAAGACGGCCTCGTGCCTTTTGCCGGCACTGAACTGCTGACCGGCAAGGCGGGCGACAAAATGCGCGACCCGGACCCGGAAGAGGAACGCCGCCTGTTCTATGTCGGCCTGACGCGGGCCGAGGATTTCCTTTACCTCAGCCATGCCGGCGTGCGCACCCTTTACGGCAGGACCTTGCGTCTCAAGCCGTCGCGTTTCCTGGCCGAACTGCCCCACGACCTGCTCAACCGCTCCATGCAGGTGCGCCGGGTCACACGGCGCGAAGAGCATCTCCCGCTGCTGTAATCCGAAGTGTTGTAAGGCAACGCTGTGTCCGTGCATTCGGCTTGGCCGGCCTTTTGTTTGCCGTGAAGCCGGTTATGGACAAGGGCTGATCAAGGGCTCCTTCAGATTTCTCTGTGATTATCCGCTCTCCGAAGCGTTTCGACCGTAAATCTCGGCAATGCGCGCGCGGAATGCCGTGAAACGGCCTTGCAATATCGCCTCGCGCGCCCCTCGCGCCAAGTTCAGGTAATAAGCCAGATTATGCAGAGAATTCAGGCGGAAGGACAGTATCTCCCCGGCCTTGAACAGGTGGCGCAGGTACGCCCTGGAGAACGTGCGGCAGGTGTAGCAGGAGCAGTCGGGGTCCAACGGGCCGTCGTCTTCGGCGAATTCCCGGCGTTTGATGTTGATTTTCCCCTGCGAGGTAAAGAGCGTCCCGTTACGCGCATTGCGTGTCGGCAGCACGCAGTCGAACATGTCCAAGCCGGCCGCAATGCCGGTCACGATGTCTTGCGGCGTGCCGACGCCCATGAGGTAGCGCGGCTTGTCCTCCGGCAGCAGAGGCGTAGTAAACTGCACGAGATCATACATTTCGGCCCGGCTTTCGCCGACGGACAGACCGCCCAGGGCAAAGCCGTCGAAGTCGCGCGCGGTGAGCTGCTCCACAGACGCGGCGCGCCGGTCGGGGAAAAAACCGCCCTGCGTGACGGCGAAAAGCAGGCGGCCTTTCCGTTGCTCCCGCGGCGCGGCTTCCAGGCAACGCAAGGCCCAGCGCGTCGTGCGTTCCACAGACGCGCAGGTGACGTCACGCGATGCGCCGTAGGGCAGGCATTCGTCCAACACCATCATGATGTCCGAACCCAAAGCGGCCTGGATGCTCATGACTTTTTCCGGAGTGAACAAGCGCTTCGAGCCGTCCAGATGAGAGCGGAACGTCACACCGTCTTCGCCGACCCGACTGAGCGCCGCAAGGCTGAAGGCCTGGAAACCGCCGCTGTCCGTGAGAATCGGCTTATCCCAGGCGCTGAAGGCATGCAGGCCGCCGCGCCGGGCGATGAGTTCGTCGCCGGGTCGCAGGTGAAGGTGGTAGGTGTTGCCGAGAAGTATCCCGACCTTCAGGCTGTGCAGGTCATCGGGAGCCAAGGCCTTGACGCTGCCCGCAGTGCCCACAGGCATGAACACCGGGGTTTCGACAACGCCGTGGGGCGTACGCAGAAGCCCGGCACGCGCCGCCCCGTCTCGGCCGCATACCTCAAAACAGACGGCCCGCGCAACGTCATGCGTATATTCCATAATGTCCGATGTGATTTTTACATCACAGCCGTATCTTCAGGAAACTCGAATCCCTGATGACCGCAACAATCCGCCGGGAGCATCAGCAAGGACGATATGCCGCCGGCGGTTCGAGGCGTCATACGGGGTTGCGGGCTCCTGATTGCGTTTCCGAAGCGGCAACACAACGCGACGTCGAACGGTTGAATTCGGATCAGGTATTGTTGTTCAACTCGGCTCTCAGTTTGCGGGAGAGACGGAATACGACGACCTTGCGCGGGGGCAGGATGATGGAGGCGTCGGTTTGCGGGTTGCGCCCTTTCCGCGCCTTTTTGTCGTAGGCTTCGAACTTGCCCAGCCCGCTGATAAGCAGGGCATGGTCTTTTTTGATGGCCTGCTTGCTCAGGCGCAACAACGATTCCACCAATTTTTTGACTTCGTTGCGGTTCCTGTTCGTCTTATCGTAAATGCTGTCGACGATGTCCGCCTTTGTCAGTGTTTTTTCGCTCATACTCTCCTCCGGCAGGCTCAAAGGGCACGCGCCCTGACGGACTTTGCCAGTTGTCGCATTTCTTCGTTGTCTTTATACTTGCCGGGACGGACGGCCAGCAGCCCGTCCTCGTCGAAGCGCGGCACGATGTGCCAGTGGGAGTGGAACACCACCTGTCCGGCCGCGCCGAAGTTATTGGAGATGCAGTTGAACCCGCCGCAGCCGGTTTCCCGCATCAGGGCGTCGGCTATGCGACGCATGGCTCCCGCCAGAGGCAGACCGCACTCCGGCGGAAAATCAAGCAGGGTGGGGTAATGACCCCTGGGCACAAGCAGCGTGTGGCCGCGCGCCAGCGGATTGATGTCCAGAAAGGCGTACATATCCTCGTCTTCATAGACACAGGCCGACTCCAAGGCGCCGGAAACAATTTTGCAGAAAATACAATCCTTGTCCATCGGACGGGCAGGCATGCATACTCCCGTTTTTTTGTGTGTGGCGGCACTCCGGTGACGCATTCTTTTTGTACACCCTGAAACGCAGAAAAATCAAGTAGGTGTCGGCTCTTGAAAAGAATTTTGTGGAGTGTCGTTTTTCCCTCCCCTTATCCGGCGGCACAAAGATCAAGATACATTATCCCGATTTTTTTACCTTTTTCAGGATGCGCCCGGCGCTGCATCTTCTGCAACCAGCGCCTGCAAAGCGGTCAGGAGGAACGGTCCGCGGCCGCAGCTCTGAAGCAGGCGGCAGAGCGTATCGACGCTGTAACCGCAGACGCGCAGGAGACGGCTCAAGCCGGTCCTGAGAGAACTCGCGGACTCGCTGTCTGCGCAGGCGTGCAGGGAACGGGCTCTGACGAAGGGGAGAAGAAGGGAAGGAGAGCCCGCGCCGGCGCGCAGGGAGCTGGCAGGCCTAGGCGCGTCGGGCGCAGGCGAAGTGCGGCAGGCGGCGGCGTAAGCGCGCAGGGACCGGATACCGATACCGCCGCACAGGGACCGGATGCCGGTGCGGGCATGGGCGGAGCGCCGGAAATCGCCTTTTACGGAGGGACGTTCACCGCGCTTGCGGACGACGAGTTCATGGCGTGCCTGGAGTTTGTCCGCACGCATCTGGACCTCGGCCGCATCTCCGCCGCGCGTTGCTCCACCCGCCCGGACAAACTGGACGGGGCGCGGCTTGCCGCCATGCGGGCGGCTGGAATTTCCCTGGTGGAACTCGGCGTGCAGAGTTTTCAGGACCGCGCGCTGGAGTGCGCCGGACGCGGCTACGGCGGCGCGGCGGCGCTGGACGCCTGCGCGGTCGTCAAGGAGGCGGGCTTCGCGCTCGGCATACAGCTTATGCCCGGCATGCCGGGACTGGACGCGGCCGGCGCGGAACGCGACGTGCGTCTGGCCCTGAACGCCGCCCCGGACTGCGTGCGCCTTTATCCCTGCTTGGTGCCGGAGGGCACGGAACTCGCGGACTTGTGGCGTACCGGCCGTTACACGCCGTGGGATACGGAAACAACGACGAAATTTTTGGCCTGGGCGCTGACTGCGTTCCGCAGCGCGGGCATTCCTGTGATTCGTATCGGGGTCGCCGAAGAAGCGGGGTCCGCGGAGCGCTTTCTCGCCGGCCCGCGGCACCCGGCGCTGGGCAACCGGGTACGTGCGCTGGCTCTGTACCATTATGTGCGGGATATGCTGGGCAGGCTTGCTCCGGACGCTGGACGCCCCGGCGCGCCGGAATACCGCCTCGGCGTGCCGGCGGCGTTGCAAGGGGAATTCTGGGGGTACCGGGGCGAACTGAAGGAGCGTTATGCCGTTCTAGGCTTGACGAAAGAGCATGTATGCAGGCGGGAGGAAAACGACTTTGCCCTGTTCAGAGTCGCCGACTGATACGGCAAAGGGATTGAGCGGACTCCGTCCCCGCAAACCGGCGGCATCATATTTTCAGACCTCCCCCCGCAAGGTTCGTCTGCACGTTACGGGCAAAAACCGATGTTTCAGCAGACACGGCCCTGCGGGCGCATGCCGCCGCGTCATACGCCTGCCCTTTCCCGGATCGGTATATTGACGAAAGCGGCAAGCAGGGCCAGAGCCATATCGGCATACCAGACCCATAAAAAATTACCTGTTCCGTTCACGGCAAGCCCTCCCGACCAGGCGCCGAGAAATCCGCCCACCTGATGTGAGAAAAACGTCAGGCCGAACAGCGTGGCCAGATAGCGCTTGCCGAACAATTTGCCCACAATGCCTGCTGTAGGAGGAACCGTGGCAAGCCAGGTAAAACCGACGGCGCAGGCAAAGACGTAAAAGGTCGCTTCCGTCTTCGGCGCAAGCAGGTATACGGCGATTGTGACGGCGCGGGCGGCATACAGCGCGGCCAGAATGTTCTTCAGGAGAAAACGCCTGCCCAGAAAGCCCACCCCTATGCTCCCGGCGATATTGCACAGCCCGATAAGGGAAATACTCGCCGCCGATACGGCCGCCGAGTGGCCGCACAGGCTGATTTCTCCGGGCAGATGGGTAATGAGAAAGGCAACGTGGAATCCGCAGGTAAAAAATCCCGCGTTCAGCAAAAGATATCCGGGGTTGCGCAGAGCGACGCCGAGCTGCTCGCGCAGCCCTTCGCGCTCCTGAACATCGGCAGCATGCGCCGCAGCCTCCCCGACTGCGGGCTCGGGCAACGGCCGTATCCCGCACAGCGCCCGCGCGGGCAGTATGCCCAGAAGCGCCAATGCCGCCAGCATGTACAAACTCATGCAATAATCCCGCAGATGGGTAATCAGGTGAATCAAGGGCGCATACACAAACTGTCCCACAGAACCGCCGGCGTTGATGATACCGCCTGCCGCGGACCGCGCGTGCGCCGGAATCCGTGAGACGGCAATGCCGAAAATCCCGGCAAAACTGCCTGCCGCGACACCCGCCGGCGAGAGCAATCCCTGTGCCAGAGCGAGACTCCAAAAATCGTCCGCCTGGGCAGTGAGTATCTGGCCTGCCGTAATGCAGAGCATGCCCGCGGCAAGCGCGGCAAAAGGATTGCCCTTGTCGGCCCATGCGCCGAAAACAGGCTGAAAAATTCCCCAGGACAACTGCCCGACGGCCAAGGCCATGCTTACCGCGGCGATGCCCAAGCCTGTGCCGTCCATCACCGGCTGCACAAACAGCCCCACCGTCAGGCGTGTGCCCATGGTGATCATGATGATGAGAAACGACAAGGACACGACGGTCGCGACGCGTGCACGCGCGGATGCTGCAGGCCGGTCGGCGCCGTTTGCCCCGCCCTGTTTCGACGCCTCCTCGGCAGGCGCGGATGACGCCCGGCAAGATGCGGAAACGCTTTCTCCGTTAACCGGACTTGCCGTCTCCGCTGTCAGTTGCTGCCGAGCGGGTACCGCTGTGCCGTTCTTCCTCCGAGTCGCATCCGCCATAACATTCTCCTTGGGCAATATGACCCGCTTACACACTGAAAACACGTTAAATGCCGGGACGTCCGGCGTGACTGTGTATATACACATATACGCCGATACCGAAATCGTCAAGACGCAGCCGAAGAAAAAAAGTCGAAAACGCGTGATACGCGCGAAGCGGGTGATACAACACTGCATCGGTGCGGTTTTGTTGCGGGACCGAACGTCGCGCCGGAACCTGGAAAGCGCAGCGCGGCTTTGGCGCGCTTGAGAGAGGGTGCCCTGTCGGGCAGTGCGGCCGGACGGAGCTTCTTGGACTTTTCGGCAGCTTTGGTTACTCTGCGGCAGGAGGATGCGCAATGAAGAAAACACTACAAAGCGGAATCGTCCCTTCCGACCGGGAAAACGTCTGCTACTGCACAGCCGTACGCAAGGCCGCTCGCCTGCTGACCGGGTTCTATGATATGAGCGTTGCCCCCGGCGGGTTGAAAATCACTCAATATTCGCTGCTCAATCACCTGCTGCGCCTGGGACCGGTAACTATAAACGAACTCTCCGCTGCCGTGCTGCTGGAAAGAACGACGCTGATGCGCAATTTGAACCTGCTGGCAAAGAAAAAATTTGTGGAAATTCTGCCTGCCCCGACCCCCAAAGCACACAGTATCCGGCTGACAAACTTGGGAAAGGAAAAACTTGCTCAGGTACAGCCTCTCTGGGAGGCGGCGCAACAAAAAACGGAGGCCCTGCTTACCTCGCAGGAGCGGCTTTTTCTACGCCGGTTGGCTTCCCGTCTGTCTACGGCGCTCTCCGACGCCGTCGCACAAACATAGCAGGATTTCCGCTTTGCCGAGCCGCAACCGCATCCATTTCCATCCGCTTTACGCCGATTCCGGATAAACATTGCAATTCCCGGCAAGCGCGTCCCGGAATACGCAGGTCCGGGTGATTTCCCGTATAGCGGGCGTTTACGTCAGTATGCGGCGCATGGCCGCAATGTCGCCGGGCGTCGGGACTCGCCCCGACGCATTATAGATCCGCGCGCAACGCATGAGTTTGTCGCGGTACGGAGCGTAGCCGGGCTCTTCCTCCAACTCCACGTGCCTTCCCTTCATTGACGCGACGCGGTACTTCAAAGGCACGTTCACGTCCCTGATCCCCTGTTCATACAAAAAAACATTCAGCGCGAAAATGCCTTC
>JAITDR010000177.1 GCA_031282465.1 Desulfovibrio sp. | reverse complement strand
GAACGGCCGATCATCGGCTTCGAATCGACGGTGCGCGCCCTGAGCGCGGAGAAGATTCGCGCCTATATAGACAGGCTGTATCAACCCCAGTCCATGCTTCTGGTGCTTTGCGGGGATGTTGACGCAGAGGAGGCTTTTGCCGAGGCGGACAAGCTGTTCGGCAAACCCGGCAACACCCGCGGCGTCACGCCGCCCCCGCCGGTCCGCGAAACCCCGCCCCCGCCCTTCGGCATCACCTTGGAAGAAGGCCCCTGGAACAAGGTCTATCTCTCCCAGGCGCTGCCCGCGCCGGGCATGGGCGACGCGCGTTCCCCGCGTCTGGATGTGCTGGCGCACATTCTGGGAGGCGATGCCGGGTCCCGCCTGCCCAGACTGCTGAAATACGAAAAACGCCTTGCGGACGCCGTCTCGGTCGCCTGCTACAGCTTTGAACGCATGGGCATGCTCTACATCTACGCCGTTCTGGACGAGGATAAACTGGAGCGGTTCTGGAAAGAACTGTGCCGCGAACTGGCCGCGACCGGCAAAAACGGCTTTACCAACGAAGAATTGGCGCGGGCCGTGCTGAACCTTGAGGACGACCTGTACCGCTCGCGGGAAACCTTGGGCGGATACGCCTCCAAGCAGGGGTATTTCGCCTTTTTCGACAAAGGGGAGCAGGGCGAGACCAATTACCTGCGCGCTTTGCGTGAAACGACCTCGGCCGTGCTGACGGAAGCGGCGCGCGATTTTCTGAATCCGGACCTCCTGCGCGTGGCTCTGCTCCTGCCCGAAAGCGTCCCGTCCGGCAAACCCGAAAACGCCCCGTCCGGCAAAAACGCCGGGGAAACCCCGGAAGAGCGCGCCGAAGCATGGAAAAACCGTCTGGCCGCCGCCCTGAAAAACTCCTGGCCGACCCCGGCCAAGACGGCGAAAAAAGGCGCCGCAGCGGAGCAGACGGCTTCCGGCGCAACGGAAGTGCTGGACTTGGGCAAAGGGCGCACCCTGGTGCTGATTCCCGACCGGACCATGCCGTACGCGGCAGTCAACATGTTGTTCAGCGGCGGCGACGCCCTGCTGGACGAAAAGGATCAGGGGCTCGCGGCCTTTACCGCCGGTCTGCTGACCAAGGGTACCAAGCGCCTCAGCGCCGTGGAAGTGGAAGATTTTCTCGCCGACCGGGCGGCGACCTTTTCCGCCTCAAGCGGGCGCCGCAGCTTTTCCCTGCACTTGGAAAGTCCGGCCCGTTTTACGGAAGACATGTTCGGCCTGCTTTCGGATACCCTGGTCACCCCGTCCATGAAGGAAGACGAGGCGGCGCGGGTGCGCGAGAATCAGCTCGCCGCCGTCGTCATGCGCGAGGATATGCCCACGGGGCTGGCCTTTCGCCGCATGTTCCCGTTTTTTTTCAAAAACCATCCTTACGGCTGGCTGCAGTTGGGTGAGAAGGAACGCATAGCGGCGTTCAAGGCCAAGGACGCCAGAGAATTCTGGCGCAAGCAGACCCTGCGGCCCTGGACGCTTTCCGTCTGCGGCACGTTTGACCGGGCGGCGATAATCGCCGCCGCGCAAAAACTTCCTGTGCCGGCGGCCGAGGAACACAGCGTTCCCGACCCTGTCTGGGGTGCGGAAAAGACCCTTATCCTGCGTTTGCCGGAGCGCAGGCAGGCGCATTTGTTCATGGTCTTCCCCACCTCCGGACGCGGTGCGGACGACGAGGCCGGGCTGGATTTGCTGGAGAACATCCTGAGCGGGCAAAGCGGTTTGCTTTTCCGCGACCTGCGCGACGCGCAGGGCCTGGGGTATACGGTCACGGCCATGAGTTGGAAGGCGGAGAAAACCGGGGCGCTGATTTTTTACATCGGCACCGGGCCGGATACCTTGGAGCGTTGTCGGGAAGGTTTCCGCAAAATCAGCGCGGACCTGCGTGACACGCTTCTTCCCGAGGCGGAGATTGAGCGCGGCAAAAATCTCACGGCCGGAGACTATTACCGGGGCAGACAAAGCCTGGACTCGCGCGGGGCCGAGGCGGCATCCCTGGTTTCCCTGCACCTGCGGCCCGATTACGCCCGCAAACTGGTGGAGCAAAGCGCCGCCCTGACGGCCGAAGACTTACGTGAACTGGCCCGCCGATATCTGGACCCGGAACGGGCTTACTTTGTCGAGGTTCTGCCGTAAATGATCCGCGTGCGCCGTCTCTCCCACAGCTTCGGCGCCGAGCCCGTGCTGAACGGTGTGAGCTTTTCCCTGGAAAAGGGTGATTTCGTCTTTCTGTCCGGACCCTCCGGGGCGGGCAAGACCACGCTGTTGCGTATTCTGTACGCAGCCCTTCCTCTGCAGGCGGGCGAGGTTACCGTCGCCGGCATCAACCTCGGCAGACTGCCTGCCTCCCGTGTCCCCCTGTTGCGCAGGCAGGTGGGTGTGGTCTTTCAGGATTTCAAAATCCTGCCCCGGCGCAGCGTGGAACAGAACATCGCCCTCCCTCTGGAGATACGCGGTCTGGCCCCAAAACACATTGCGCGCCGGGTCATGGCCGTCAGCCGCGCCCTGGGCCTGCAGGACCGCATCCGCCTCAAATGCGGCGAGCTTTCGGGGGGGGAACAGCAACGCGTGGCCGTTGCCAGGGCCTTTGTAGTCAACCCCAAAGTGCTGTTGGCGGACGAGCCGACCGGCAATCTGGACCCGGAACTTGCGTACCGACTTATGGAACTTTTCAAGCAATTTCAGGCCTACGGGGCGACCGTGCTGTTCGCGACGCACAGCGAGGACCTGATGCGCCGGCATCCGGGCGCCTACTCCATGCGCTTGGAAAAAGGCCGCATTACGGCCGCCGACTGGCCCGGCGCCGGCGTATTCATCGGCGGCGCAAGCCGCGGCGATGACGGGGATATCGCAGACGGGACAGCCCGCGCGCACCCGGCCGGCGTTGCGTTCCCGAGTCCGTACCCGGCCGGCGGACTGTATTCTGACGACCGCCTGCCGCCGGACGGAAGGTTGCCCGCGGACGACCGCCTGCTTCCGGACCTTTCCCGGCAACGACGATGAGACGCGCCATCCTGCGTCTCATAGGCAGGGGCATCGCCGATTTGGCCTTGGACCCGGCCGGCACTGCGGGCGCCCTGTGCGCAGTCACCCTGACCTCGTTCCTGGCCGGGCTTTTTTTTATGGTCCTGACCACCCTGGACATCCGGCTCGGCATGGCGCGGGGCGAAAGCATCTTTCAAATATACTGGCGCGACGGCATGGATATGGAAGTTGTGCGCAGGCAATGGCAGGAATATGT
>JAITDR010000162.1 GCA_031282465.1 Desulfovibrio sp. | reverse complement strand
ATCGCGGGCATTCTCGGCAACGCCGGCATCGACATGCGGGCCATGTCCATTGCCGACACAGCCAAATTCGGCATCCTGCGCCTGATCGTCAACAAACCGCGCGAAGCCTTGGAATTGTTGCGCGCCGCCGAATGTGTGGTTTCGGTGACGCCGGTGCTGGCGGTGGCCATCAAGGATCTTCCCGGCAGTCTGGCCGCCGTGCTGCGCGTTCTTGCGGACGCCGGCATCAATGTCGAGTACGGCTATGCGTTTGTTTCCAGAAAGCAGGGCAACGCTTATGTCGTCATCCGCGTGGAAGACAACGAGCGCGCGGCGGAGTGTCTGACGCAAAACGGCATCAAGGTTGCGGGCGGCGACGAAATTTACGACTGAGCAAGGCTGCGGCCGCCGTGAAATATTGCGAAGTTCCCATGATTCCCGGGCCGACCTTCGTGCCCGAACGCATCTTGTCCGCCATGTGCCGGGATTACGGTTCCGGGCAGATTGAATCCGAGTATCTCACGCTGTATGCCGAGACAGGCAGGCGCATGGGCGCGCTTATGGGTACGCGCAACGACGTGGTTTTTATGAGCGGCGAAGGCATGCTGGCCCTGTGGGCGGCCCTGAAAAGCTGCCTCAAAAGCGGCGACGCCGTGCTGGCCGTAGTCACAGGCGTCTTCGGGGACGGCATTGCCGATATGGCCGCATCCATCGGCTGCCGCACGGAAAAAGTGCTGTTCCCATACAACGCCGTGGTTGACGACGGGGAGGGGCTGCAACGTATTGAAGATGCGGTCAGGCGCGTCAAGCCCGCCATGATTACGGCCGTGCATTGTGAAACGCCGTCCGGCACGCTGAATCCCCTCGAAGGTATAGGGGAAATAAAAAAGCGTCTGGGTGTGCCGCTTTTCTATGTGGATGCCGTCTCAAGCCTGGGAGGCGTTCCCGTTGACGCCGACGCCCGGCATATTGACCTGCTTCTGGGCGGTTCCCAGAAATGTCTGTCCGCTCCCCCGTCCATGAGTATGCTTGCCGTAAGTCCCGCTGCCTGGGAGCGCGCGGGACGCATCGAATACCAAGGCTATGACGCGCTGCTTCCTTTCCGCACCGTGCAGGAAGACGGACGCTGTCCCTATACGCCCTACTGGCACGGTTTGGCGGCATTGTCGGCAGCATTGGACGGCATTGAGGAAACAGGGGTCGACGAGGTGTTTGCCCGGCATGAACGGGCGGCTGCCCTGTGCCGCAACGGATTGACCGACCTGGGCATTGAGCTTTTCCCCGCGCCGGGGGCAGTACCTTCCCCGACGGTCACCGCGGCCCTGTTGCCGTCAGGCACGGAGTTTGCCCGCTGGCAGGCAGCCTTGCGCGGGCGGGGATTGGCTGTGGCCGGAAGTTTCGGCCCTATGGCGGGCAAAGTGTTCCGCCTCGGGCACATGGGCAGCCAAGCCGATTCCGTCCTGGTGCAAAAAGCCCTGGACATCATCGCCGATGTCGCGAACGGTCTGCGGAGCCCAAGCGGTTGCGGCCGGGAAACCGTGTGAACCGAAAGCGTTGCGTCGTGAGCATCCAGACAACAACAAACGAGGCGGCGGAAACCTACGGACTGAGCAAACTCGGCGCGCGGACGCCCCCGCGCTTCGACAGTCCGGACGCGGCGATTCCGGAAGCCTTTCCCAACAGAAATCCCGAAAGGGATTACGTCGTCGTATTTGAGTATCCGGAATTCACCTCCCTGTGCCCCGTCACCGGTCAGCCCGATTACGGCGCGATCCGCGTGACCTACGTGCCCGACACCCGGTGCGTCGAGTCCAAGTCCTTCAAGCTGTACATGACGGCTTTCCGCAACAGCGCGGCGTTTATGGAGGAGTTGACCAACAGGATAGCGGACGATCTGATTTTGCTGCTTAAACCTCGACGTATGACCGTGGAAGGACGCTTCAACGCCAGAGGAGGCACGGCTATTACCGTGCGCGTGGAACATCTTGACCGCGAACTTTCCCCGGAGAGACAGGACCGTCTCAGCCGGCTCTGGTGAACGCGACCCGTTTGTCCGTTCCTTCGCATAATTGTGCAGTCAAGCGCAGATTCTCACCCGACTCCGGAGATCTTTCCGTCTATACATCCTAAAATTTTTTTAATTGTTGCGCGCGGGATAATTTCATCATCCACTTTAGCATAGGGCGGCTCGTTGTTTTCAAGCAGACATTGCCCGAGACAGGTTCCGGCTGAAATGTGTACCGCGTCACCGTATTTTTGCTGAACAACATGTACAAGATCATCAAGATGCGCCGATGCACCCTTGACATAACAGCATGTTCCCATACAAATCATCAAGCTGATTGCACGAACGGCATCAGCATCGGCATTCGACAACGCACACTCGGCCATTTGTCTTTCTCCCTGCAGTAGAGTATACCGGATAAGAATTATATATATTTTACCGTAACTTTTTTTACATATTTTTCTTCGAGAAGTTTGGCGATTTTTTTGACGACATTTTTGCGAATCTCGATTTCTACAGGAAGATTCGGATCATAGTGTATCTGGTTGAGTTTTGCGCCGACCATAAAATGGATGCAGTCGCCGGCCAGCAGAAACCTGACCAACTGTCCGGCAGCATCGTCAACTGTCGTTTCCCTGTGTTCCAGGTATTCGCCGGTGCGGGTCAAGGTAAGGATGCCTTCCGTCACCAAATCTACCCCGGCCATGCGGGAAGCGGGCGGGACAGAGCCGGAAGACAGAGAGATGCGGGTCTCAACGGGTATCCTCAACTCACGCGACAGGATATTGGCCGTCGTGCCTCCGCAGACCGCTTTTTTGCCCTTGAAGTTTATGAAAGATGCCGCATACAGCGCATCTTTGTCCTCATGATAGGGCGGGCCGGTGAAGACCAGTGTTTCCCGCGGTTCCCGGCAATACACGGCGACGGCGGAAATGTCGTCCAGCGCTCTGTGATTGACTTCCGCGTTTTCGGCGAACTCCGCAATATATCGGGACAATGCGTGGCTTGATATAGCGGGCTCCTCCTTCAGCTTCCCCAGCACACAGTCAATCAATCCCCTGCGTCCCAAGCCGAATTTCGCGGCAGGCGAGCCGAGCCCCGCCTGGGTTACGCCGTCGGAACAAAAAATCAGCCTGTCCCCAAGGGCAAGCTGTATGCCGTATATGTGCATTTTTCTGTCGGGAAAGGCAACGGACGCGAGTACCCTGCACGCCGGGTCCAGCACCGCGCCGTCGCGAATCCACAGAAATTGGGGATTGCCTTCCTCGACGATGTCGGCTTTGCCGTCTTCATTGCAATCTATCGCGGAAAACGTCGCATAACTGATTTTTCTGACCTTGCATATCGGAAGCGAATTCATCACGATTTCGCAGGCATTGTGAATATCCGCGCCGCGCTCGATAAACTTCAGCAACATCACCGCCGTCATGCACGACAGGATATTGGCTTTGATGCCGCTGCCGAGACCATCGGAAAGTACGGCAATTACCCTTTCCGCAGTCCGCCTGGAAAGAAAATAATCTCCATAGGCATTTTGACTGTATTTTTTATATTGCGCGGAATCAATATCAATGAACATTCCTGTCTTTCCCTGCGCGTGTACCGTAATCCTGCGCTATGGAATTCAAGAGCGTTTCGGTTTCAACCATGTGTTCGCCGAGCAGGCAGGCGATATCCTGGACAATAGCGACATTCTTTGAAATAACTTCACGTGCTTTTTGCGCTATTTTTTCTCTGTTCATCACCGACTCCGTCACATCTGTGATGATGGCGCCGACAAGGGCATTCGCCTCAATGGTGAATGCCGATATATCGTAGAGCTTGCCGTTGACCGGGTAATGTTCCTTGTGGACATCCCGCCCCGTTTGCAGCGCCGCCATGATGACATCCGGAAAAGCCAGTACCCGGTCCAGGGCCGTGCCTTTCAGACCGTCCTGCCGCGAAGCGAAAAATTCATAGTTGTCGCCGCAAAACATGCGCATAAAGGCGTCGTTCGCTTCAAGGACGGTGAGTTCACTGTCCGCTATGACGCTCGCGGAAGGCATGCACCGCAGCATGGCATCGGCCTTTTTCATGGCGATTTTCCGCATGTGGGAAACACACATGGATGTTTCGGCTTCGCCGGAAAGCAGGGCTTTCGCCAGATCTCTGCATGAGGGATAGCCGCAACCGCCGCAGTTCAGTTCATCATTTTCGCTGTATTTGCCGATCCGCTGCAATGTCCGAAATATTTCCTCCAGGGAATATTCCGGGCTTGGGACAGGCTCAGCCTTATACGCTTCTACGACGACTGTTTGCGCATTGTGCGGAATGTCGACTCTTTTATGTACTTTCTGCAAAATGTCGGAAGCGATATTAATTGATGCTTTTTTAGTAAAAATTCCCGGGCCGTTTATACAGCCGCCTTTGCATGCCAGAGCTTCTATAAATATTTTTTCTGAACTATTTTGCGGTTTAAAAGACTGTAGTGCAGTATCAAACATTTCAAGTGAACTGATAGTCAGCAGATTGATATTATCTTCTATGCCGATTCTTTTAAGTGTTTCATTCATTCCACCTTCAAGAGGATACAACGCTCCTTCATAAGAAGTTGTCGGAAGAAATGTGTCATCTTCCGTTACAGAAATTTGACGATCATAGATATTGATGAATTCTTGTTTCAGCCAATAGTGTAGTTCTTCAAAAGTCAAAGCGACATCCAGCAATTCCGGATGCCGGTGCGCTTCGATTTTTTTTGCGACGCAGGGGCCGATAAACACAACGCCGATATCCTGTCCGTAATGCTCTTTCAGCATTTTCGCGTGGGTCAGCGCCGGAGAGGCGAGCGGCACGATATGTTCGACGAACTGCGGGGCATAGAGGCGCACATGGTCGACAATGACCGGGCAGGCACTGGAAATAAACGGCGAATTGTCGTTCTTTGCGATAAATGCGGCAGTTGCTGTGGAAACTTCCTGAGCACCGAGCGCTGTTTCGCTGACGCCGGCAAAGCCTGCTTTTTTCAGCAGCGCGGTCATGCCCGCGGCGGAATGGTCAAAAACGC
This sequence comes from Desulfovibrio sp., assembly GCA_031282465.1. GTDB lineage: Bacteria > Desulfobacterota > Desulfovibrionia > Desulfovibrionales > Desulfovibrionaceae > Frigididesulfovibrio. Next base: position 3,357 of record JAITDR010000162.1, on the reverse strand, counting down.
CCGACCAACTGGGTGCAAGTGATGCGAATACTGTTTTGCGTCCGCCGAGAAGGGTTTTTACCCGGTCGATGTCATAGCGGATACGTTTTGCACTGGACGGACAGGCCCTCACGCACTGCCCGCAGGACAGGCATTTGCCGCTCACGACGGAGGCGCGTCCGTCTTTTATCCGTATTGCTTTTACGTAGCATTCCCGAAGGCATTTGTAGCAGTCGTGGCATTCGTTTTTCAGCGTATACACCGGGGAATGCGTGTCCATTATCGGCGGATCTCATGCGGCGCGGGCAATGTTCAGCGGAGCGCGCTTCTCAGGACGGCGAAGGCTTCAGGAATGCCTTTGGGGTTGTTGCCGCCGGCCTGAGCGAGGTCCGGCCGGCCGCCGCCGGAGCCGCCGATAGCGGCAGCCGCTTCCTTGATCAGGGCCGGCGCCGTCCAGCGGGCGTGCAGGTCGCGAGACACGGCAAGCAGCATATGCGTTTTGCCGCCTTCTTCTTCGGCCGTCAGGCAGATGACGCCCGACGGCAGTTTGGAACGCAGGTCGTCCATGAGTTCGCGCAGGATTTTGACGTTCGGCGAGGAACTGCGGTAGGTGAGCAGTTTGACGTGTCCGAGGTCTTCCACCTGGGACATAAGGTTGTTGCCTGCATAGGCGGCGGCCCTGGCTCCGGCTTTTTCCAGGTCCCTGCGCAGCACTTTTATTTCCTCCTGCATGGAGCGGATGCGTTGCGGCAATTCGCCGGTCCTGCTTTTCATCAGGTTTCCGGCTTCATGCAGCTCCGTTCGTTGCGCCCGGTGCAGGGCCAGGGCGTTTCTGCCGCAGATTGCTTCTATGCGCCGGATCCCGGCGGCGACTCCGGCTTCGGATACAAGGGAAAAAAGGCCGGCCTGTCCGGTGCGCGTCAGGTGCGTACCGCCGCAAAGTTCCGTAGACACGCCGCTTATGTCGACGACGCGCACGCTTTCGCCGTATTTTTCTCCGAAGAGGGCCACGGCGCCGTCGGCAAGGGCTTCCCGGTAGGAGCATTGCCGGACAGTGACCGGAAGATCGGCCATGACGGCGGCGTTGACGGCGTGTTCGACATCGGCCAGTTCCGCGGCGCTCAGGGCGCCGGGGTGGTTGAAGTCGAAGCGCAGGCGTTCTCTGTCCACCATAGACCCGGACTGGCGGGCGTGGTCGCCGAGGGTCCGGCGCAGGGCGGCATGCAGCAGGTGGGTGCAGGTATGGTTGCGGGCGGCATCCATACGCGCGTCCGCGTCAACGAACAGTTCGGCGGCGGCATCCGCAAGCACTTCGCCGGAGCGCACGCGGATGCGGTGTACGGTCAAATCCGACGAGGCTTTGAGCGTGTCGATCACCGCCGCCTCACCCGACAGGGTGCGCAGGGTGCCGATATCGCCGCATTGGCCGCCCGAGGCGGCGTAAAAGGAGGTGACGCCGGTTACGCAGAAACAGTCGCCGTCCCCGGCGGCGGCGCGTTCCAGACGCTCGCCGTCCGCGCCCAGCAGGGCGATAATCCGCCCTTCCGCCCGCAGACTTTCATAGCCCGTGAAACGGGAATGCAGACCTTCGTCGGCCAGGGCGGCGAAGACCCAGTTCGTGTCCGCCGTGCCGGCGCCTTTCCGGGCGGCCTTGGCCCGTTTTTTCTGCTCTGCCATGGCGGCGCGGAAGCCTTCCTCATCAACGGATATGCCGCGTTTTTCGCTCACGTCGTTGATGATGTCCAAGGGAAAGCCGTAAGTGTCGTACAGCTTGAAAGCCGTTGTGCCGGGAATGCGCGTTTCGGCGTGTTCTTCGAGGCTCGCCATCTCGTCCTCAAGCAGCGCAAGACCTTTGTCCAGGGTCTTTTCAAAGCGCTCCTCCTCTTCCTTGATCATGCGGGAGGTAAAGGCGCGCGCTTCGAGCAGTTCCGGAAAGCCTTCGCCCATGGCGTCGGCCGCGGCATCGGCGGTTTTGTGCAGGAAGGTTTTCGGCATGCCGATCAGCCGGCCGAAGCGGTAAGCCCGCCGGATCAGCCTGCGCAGCACGTAACCTCGTCCTTCGTTGGACGGCATGATGCCGTCGGCGGCCATGAAGGCCACGGCCCGGCTGTGGTCGGCGATGACGCGCAGGGCGGTGTCGGTGTCGTTCGTGTCCGGGGCGCTTTTGCTGTAGGTGACGCCCGCGAGGGAACAGGCCGTGTCGATGATGCTGCGGAAAATATCCGTGTCGTAATTGGAAAAAACGCCCTGGCAGACGGCGGCTATGCGCTCCAGACCCATGCCGGTGTCGATGCTCGGGCGGGGCAGGGGTTCGCGTTTGCCCGCGGGGGTTTCGTTATACTGCATGAAGACCAGATTCCAGATTTCCAGAAAGCGGTCGCAATCGCAGCGGCCTATACCGCAATCCGGGCCGCAGCGCATGTGTTCACCCTGGTCGATAAGGATTTCCGAGCAGGGGCCGCAGGGGCCGCTGTCGCCCATGCGCCAGAAATTGTCCTTCTCGCCCATGCGGATAATGCGTTCTTCGGGGATGGAACTGCGGCGGAGCCAGATAGCCGCGGCGTCGTCGTCCTCCTCGAACACGGTGACGTACAGTTTGTCGACCGGCAGTTGCAGTTTGCCGACGAGCAGTTCCCAGGAGAACTTGACGGCCTCTTCCTTGAAATAGTCCCCGAAGGAAAAATTGCCCAGCATTTCGAAGAAAGTATGATGCCGTGCCGTTCTGCCCACGTTTTCCAAGTCGTTGTGCTTGCCGCCCACCCGCAGGCATTTCTGGGCGGAAACGGCGCGGGGAGAGGGCGCCGCTTCCAGTCCCTGAAAGATTTTTTTGAACTGCACCATGCCCGCGTTGGTGAAGAGCAGCGTGGGGTCGTCACCGGGAACCAGGGAGGAAGAGCGGGTGACCACATGCCCGCGCTCACGGAAAAAGTCGAGAAAAAGGCGTCGTATGGCGTTGGCGGTGAGCATCCGGCACGTCCTTTGTCATGCTTCCACGCCGGCAGCGGATGCATAGTCGGCGTTTTCGTCTTCCAATTCGGTTTCGACGCGAGCCAGCGTTTCGGGATTCATACCCAGATGTTCGATAAGTTTGCGTTCTATTTCAAGACGCAGCTCGTCGTTTTCTTCCAGCAGGAGGCGGGCGTTTTCCTTGCCCTGTCCCAAACGTTCTTTGCCGTAGGAAAGCCAGGAACCGCTTTTTTCCACGATTCCGGCTTCGACGCCGAGGTCGAGAATTTCCCCTGTACGGGAGATGCCGGTACCGTAGAGGATGTCGAAAACGGCCGTGCGGAAGGGCGGGGCGACCTTGTTTTTGACGACTTTGACGCGGGTGCGGTTGCCGTAGACTTCTTCTTTGTCCTTGAGGCTCTGGATTTTGCG
>JAITDR010000095.1 GCA_031282465.1 Desulfovibrio sp. | reverse complement strand
CCTGCCGCCGTGCTCGCGCATGAACACTTCCAGCGCCATGTTGCTCATGACCGTGCTTACCAGCAAGTTGCCGGGCAGCTTGCCTTTCTCCAGAAGATCCAATGCGCAGACGGCCATGAGCCGGTCGCCGTCGAGGATATTGCCGTTTTCATCGACAACGGTGAGGCGGTCGGCGTCGCCGTCCAGAGCCAGGCCGATGTCGGCACGGGTTTCGCGCACCTTGGCGGCGGCTCGTTCGGGATGCAGGGAACCGCACTGCCGGTTGATGTTCAGGCCGTCCGGCTCTACGCCGATGCTGACGACCTCGGCGCCCAGTTCCTTGAGGGCCATGGGAGCGACCTTGTAGTTGGCGCCGTTGGCGCAGTCCAGCACTACGCGCAGGCCGTCCAGAGTCAAACCGGCCGGAAAACTGTTCTTGATGTGTACGATATAGCGCCCCGGCGCATCGTCGACCTTGAACGCTCTGCCCACCTTGTCCGGCGCGGGATAGTCGCATTCCCATTCCGGATCCAGCACCAGCGCGGCAACGGCTTCTTCCACGCCGTCCTGAAGCTTGAAACCGCCCGAGTCGAAAAATTTGATGCCGTTGTCGTCAAAAGGGTTGTGCGAAGCGGAAATGACAATGCCGAAATCGGCGCGCATGTTGCGGGTCAGGAAGGCTATGGCCGGGGTAGGCAACGGCCCGACCAGAAAAACATCCATGCCCGCGGCGCAAAGGCCCGAGGTCAGGGCGTTCTCATAGATGTAGCCGGAAAGCCTGGTGTCCTTGCCGACCACCACGCGATGCCTGCGGTCGCCGGTGCGGAAACGGCTTCCGGCGGCAAGCCCCAGGCGCAGGGCCATATCGGGGAGCATGGGGAAGACGTTGACGCGTCCGCGTATGCCGTCGGTGCCGAACAGTTTTTTCATAGCCGCCCTTTGGTGTTTTTCAAAACTTTCTAATGCCACCCGCCTCCGAGGGCTTTGAACAGGGTCAGGGCGTTGACGGCGCGTTGCAGTTGCGTTGCCGTCCAACTCTGTTGGGCGGAAAACAGGGAACGCTGCGCATCCAGCACGTTCAGGTAGCTGTCCACGCCTGCTTCATAGCGCGCCGAAGCCAGGTTGTACGCGGTCTGCGTCGCCTTGAGCAGTGCCCGCTCGGCAGTCATCTGCTCGCCTATGTAGCGGCGTTGCACCAAACCGTCTGCCACTTCGCGGAAGGCGGCCTGCACGGTCTTTTCATAATCGGCAACCGCCATGGTGCGTTCGGCTTCGGAGACTTCCAGTTGGGCGATATTCCGGCCCGTGTCGAAAATCGGCAGGGTAACGGAAGGCATGAAAGCCCAGTAGCCGGTCTGCGGTTCAAACAGCCTGGAATAGTCGGCGCTGATGGTCCCCAAGGTGCCGGTGAGCCGGATAGCCGGAAAGAAATTGGCCCTGGCCGCGCCTATGGCGGCATTGGCCGCCCTGAGCCGGTGTTCGGCCGAGCGGATGTCCGGCCTGCGCTCAAGCAGTGAAGAAGGCAACCCTTCCGGGACGTCCTTGGGCATGCCTACCTTGGAAAGCCGGCGCACTTCCGGCAGGTCTGCCGGCACGGGGCAGCCGATGAGCAGGGCCAGCAGATTTTCGTCCTGACCGACGGCGGAGGCGTAGCGGGCTGCCTGCGACTGGGCTTCGCGCATGATGCTTTCAGCTTGGCTGACTTCGAGCTGGGAGGCCACGCCGGAGGCAAACTTGGTACTCACCAGTTTGTACTGGCCGAGGCGGTTCCGGTAGGTGGCGCGCGCAATGTCCAGCAGTTCCCGGTCGGCGACAAGCTGCAGATATACGGAGGCCGTTTCGGCCGTCAGCGCCAGGTGCGCGACCGCCGCGTCCTCCCGAGCCGAATGCCATGTCTCCAGAGCGGCTTCGTTCAGACTGCGCAGGCGTCCCCACAGATCGACCTCAAAGTTGGTCATGCCGACGCCGACCATGTACTGGCGGGATACGCCGCGTTGCCGGGTCATGGTCAGGTCGGCCGGCATGCCCTGGTTGCTCGACTGCCCTTCGGCGTTGATAGTGGGCAGCAGGTCGGCGCGTTGGATTTGGTATTGGGCGCGGACCCGTTCCACATTTTCCATGGTCGAGCGCAGGCTGCGGTTGTTCTGCAGGGCCAGTTCTATGAGTCTCTGCAGGCCCGGGTCGCTGAAAAAAATTCTCCACTCCGGCAGAGGCGCGGCCGGGCCGGCCATGTCCGCACCGGTTCCGTACGCATCGGGGATCGGCATGGCCGGACGCTCGTATGCCGGCGCCATCGTGCAGGCGGCGCAGAAAAGACTCAGACAAAGGCACACCGCGCCGGCGGCTTTCCGGGGAAAGGGGTCCATGGAATTCTCCTGTCGCGGAAAAAGAAATCTCTCTTGAAAAAGTACATCAAAGCATACGTGAATTTTGCCTGAGGGGCAATGCCGGCGGCAGGCTTCGGCAGGCGGCGCAGGGCAAGGCACCCGGCAACCCCGCTCTTTGCAGACACTACGCTCTCAGACGCGTTTGCCGCAGCAGCGACCGGATTACGCGGGCAGCGGGTCGGGCAGACCGCTCAAAGCGGCGTCAACGGCTTCCGCTGCCTGGGGAGGCGGCGGCAGAGGCCGCTCCGCATACCCCTCCATGCAACGGTCCATGTCCCTTGCGATGTCGCCGTCCACCAGACCTTTATCCGCCATGCCCATGAGAATTTCCATGGTTTCCTTGTGCCCGCGGCTTGCATGGTAGGGCCGTGCCTCGCACACACCCTGGTAGATATCCAGGCAGCACAGCAGGCGCGAATTGTAGTCCAGGTCGTCCGCGCCCCTGCCGAACGGGTAGCCCTTGCCGTCGAGTTTTTCGTGGTGCTCCGAAGCCCAGCGGCAGACGTCCTCCAGACCTCCCACCGTGCCGAGCAGGTCGTGGGTGCCGCGCGCGTGGTTCTTGATGATTTCGAATTCCGCTCCCGTCAGGGCGCCGGGCTTTTCAAGGATATGCAGGGGAGTCGCCAGTTTGCCCAGGTCGTGCAGCGCGGCCGCGAGATACAACTGTGCACGGCCCTCCGGCGTATAGTTGCAATATCCGGCCATCAGCCAGGCACGGTTGGCGATCTGCATGGAGTGCTGTTTGGTAAACACGGATTTATAGTCGATGATGCGGGCGGCAAGGGCGGCAAGGCGATACACCGCCGCGTCCTCCATCCCGGCAAACCAGGGCGGGATCAGTTTTTCCGCTGTTTCGAGGATGTGCTCGTCGCGCAACTGTTCAAGCATGTCCCCATCCAGAACATCCAGCGCCGCCTCGACGGCGTCGCGCGTGAAGGCTTTCCCGGCCTCGGAGGCTACGTGCGCGCGCAGTTTTTCGAGGTACTTGCCGGACATGTTCTGCAAGGGAAAATGCACATCCAAAGTGTCGGCTGCGGCGATAAGGGCCGCGCCCACGGGGAACTCCCCTTCCCCGCGGCCGAAAGCGCCCGCGCCGTCCGCGCGCTCGTGGTGATAGAGCACAAGGCCCTCGGCGTTGTCGGGGAGGGGCAGCAGATCCACGTTGCGTTGCCCGTAAATGCAGTGCAGGTACAGACCGGCCTTGCCCGACTGCTCCGTCAGGTAGAGCATGTATTCCGTCAGGGCGCTGTCGTGAAACAACGCGCAGGTGGTCAGGGCCGCGACGGCGGACTCGCTCATGCCCAGCCTGCGTCCCATGGCGGCGCAGAGCACGGCCACCCGTTTGCCGTGGTTTGTGCGCACCCCGAACAGTTCGCTTTCAATGATATCCAGGGCCGTTGCGACGGCCCGAATCAGTTGATCGACACGTATCATCATATCCGTACCCCCACGGAGATCGCGCGTTACAGCATGTTCATGGTGAAATTGCCCATGCCGCCCGCAGGCGGACATGCGCAGCGGATGCAGGAGAAGGCATGGCGGGCGACCCCGAAGTTGAAACATTCCGAGGGGATTCCGGCTTGACTCTCGGCAGGGCCGTGACTACCTTTCCGGCAGCCCCTTTTTTCCGAAGAAAGGCGCGGCGCCGGGAACCGAGGGAAACATGCAGAGTATTTTTTTTGTTGTCCAGTGAATTTTGCCCTGCAACGCCCGCGTGATGTTCCTGCGGCGCCGCCGGCATCCCGCCGGGCCTGCGCGCCCGTGCGCGGTTTGCATACCCCATTACAAAGGAATTTCCGATGAATATCGAATCGTTCACCGAACAGGCCCGGCAGGCACTCATGGAGGCCCAGGACATCGCCCTGCGCATGGGCCGTCAGCAGGTTGAATTCGAACATCTCGTGCTGGCCATGCTCCGCCTGGAAGGCGGACTTGCCCCGCGCCTGCTGGACAAGGCGGGCATCCCGGCGCGCGACTATGAAAGCGCCCTGGAGCAGGAACTCAAAAAATTGCCTTCAGTGAGCGGACCGGGCGCCGACGCCTCCGGCCTGAGCATCACCAACGCCCTGCGCCTGGCCCTTCTCCGCGCAAGCGACGAGGCCGCGCGCCTGAAAGACGAGTTCACCGGCATCGAACACATTTTCTGCGAAGCCGCCTCGGAACGGCCTCCGAGCATCCTCGGCCGCGTCAATGCCCGCTTCGGCGTCACCAGAGAACGCATTCTCGCCGCCATGAGCGAAATCAGAGGCAAAGGACGAGCGACCGGACGCAACCCCGAAGAAAGCTACGAAGCCCTGACCAAATACGGCCGCGATCTGGTGGAACAGGCACGCCTGGGCAAACTGGACCCGGTCATAGGCCGCGACGCCGAAATCCTGCGCTGCATACAAATCCTCAGCAGACGTACCAAAAACAACCCCGTGCTGATCGGCGAAGCCGGCGTCGGCAAAACCGCCGTCGTCGAAGGACTGGCCCACCGCATCCTCAAAGGCGATGTGCCCGAAGGACTGAAAAAACGCTCCGTATTCGCCCTCGATATGGGCGCGCTCATCGCCGGCGCCAAATACCGCGGCGAATTCGAGGAACGCCTGAAAGCCGTCCTCAAAGAGGTCCAGGACTCGGACGGCAAAATCATCCTCTTTATCGACGAACTCCACACCATCGTCGGCGCGGGACGCACGGACGGAGCCATGGACGCCGGCAACCTGCTCAAACCCATGCTGGCGCGCGGAGAACTGCATTGCATCGGCGCGACCACCATCGACGAATACCGCAAATACATCGAAAAAGACCCGGCCCTTGAACGCCGCTTCCAACCCCTGCTGATCGAAGAACCCTCCCGCGAAGACGCGATATCCATCCTGCGCGGCCTGAAAGAACGCTTTGAAGTACACCACGGGGTGCGCATCGCCGACTCCGCCGTCGTCGAGGCCGTGCTCCTTTCCGCCCGCTGCATCAGCGACCGGCAACTCCCCGATAAGGCCATAGACCTCGTGGACGAGGCCGCCGCCATGATCCGCACCGAAATCGACTCCCTGCCCGCCGAACTGGACGAAGCCAAACGCAAAATCATGCAACTTGAGATAGAACGCGAAGCCCTGCGCCGCGAAAGCGACGCCGCCTCGCGCGAACGCCTCGGCAAACTCGAAGGAGAACTCGAAACCCTGCGCGCCGCCCAAGATGAACTTCTGGAACAGTGGGAAAAGGAAAAAACCGGCCTCAACCGCATCCGCACACTCAAAGAAGACATCGAACGCGCCCGCCGTGAAGCCGAAGAAGCTGAACGAGCCTACGATCTGAACCGCGCCGCCGAACTCAAATACGGCATCATCCGCGGCCTGGAAAAAGACCTGGCCGAAGCCGAGGCCGACGAACAACCCGATGCCCCCCGCCTGATCCGCGAGGAAGTGACGGCAGACGACATAGCCCAGGTCGTGGCCCGCTGGACCGGTATCCCCGTCTCCAGGCTCCTCGAAACCGAACGCGAAAAACTCCTGCGCCTCCCCGATGCGCTGCACGAAAACGTCGTCGGCCAGGACGAGGCCGTACAGGCCGTTTCCGAAGCGGTCCTGCGCTCCAGAGCCGGACTCTCCGACCGGAGCAGACCCATGGGGTCCTTCATTTTCCTGGGACCGACCGGGGTCGGCAAGACGGAACTGTGCAAAAGTCTGGCCCAGGCGCTCTTCGACAGCCCCGAAAACATGGTCCGCCTGGATATGAGCGAATACATGGAAAAACACTCCGTATCCCGGCTGATCGGCGCGCCGCCGGGCTACATCGGGCACGACGAGGGCGGGCAGCTTACCGAAGCCGTGCGCCGTAAACCGTACAGCGTCCTGCTCTTCGACGAGGTGGAAAAGGCCCACCCGGACGTCTTCAACGCCCTGCTGCAAATCCTCGACGACGGCCGGCTGACCGACAGCCGCGGACGTACCGTGGACTTCCGCAACACCATCATCATCATGACCTCCAACATCGGCTCGCCCATCATGCTGGAAGGCATAACACCCGACGGCGCGTTCCGGCCCGGCGTCCGCGAGGCGGTCATGGGCGAACTGCGCGCGCACTTCAAACCGGAATTCCTCAACCGCGTGGACGGCATCGTCCTGTTCAAACCTCTGCTGCCCGATCAGATGGAACGCATTGTCGACATCTTCATCGGACGCCTGCGCCTGCGCCTCGAAGAACGCGGCATCGACCTGCAACTCACCCCGGAAGCCCGTGCCTTCGCAGCCCGCGCGGTCTACGATCCGATATACGGGGCGCGCCCCCTGCGGCGCTATATGCAACAGGAAATCGAAACACCCCTGGCCCGCGGCATCGTCGCCGGCGAAATCCGCGACGGTCAAGCAATAGTGGTGGATACCGACGGCGATAAACTCGTGTTTGAAAGTAACTGAGCCGGGACTGATAACACCGCAATGTGATCTTTACGCCTCCGGCGGCCGGGGGAAATGATTTCCCCCGGACCCCCTCTTCCGTCCCTCATTGCGTTCGGGACGGACCGTTATCCGGGTACGTTGAAGAGCCGGCCGTTACTTTTTTTTCTTGTCCATGGAGGCGGCTGCGCCGGCTTTGGAGGGCTTTTTCTTGGCCGGCGCCGGAGCGGCTTTGGGCGGAACCGGAACGCGCTGTTTCTCAAAACGCACTCGGGGCGGATCCACGCTCACCAGTTCCACGCCGGCGGGCAAATCTACCTGTACGGGCAAC
>JAITDR010000026.1 GCA_031282465.1 Desulfovibrio sp. | reverse complement strand
CGGTGCCGCGCGGGCGGGAGGCAGGCAAAAGCGACGGGCCGGGCGTCCGGCGCGCCCTGTGGCTGTCCCCCGGCGTCTTGCGCCTTGTTTCCCGCACGCTCTGCCCGCGCATTGTCTGGTGGCTGCCGCCGGTCGTCTGGCCGGACGAGGAGGCCGTGTGGCAGGGGCTGATCCGCAGGGTTGTGCGCGACGGCGCGCGCAGCCTGGTACTGAACTCACCTTGGCAAATTGAGCTTGTCCCGCAGGGGAAAAACCTCGACCTGACGGCCGGTCCTTTCTGTAACGCGGCCAATCCCCGCGCTCTGGAAGCTCTGCGCTCGCTCGGATTCACCGGCGCGGTGGCCGCTCCCGAGCTGGGCCGGGAGGATTTGCTTACCCTGCCTTCCCGCAGTCCGCTGCCTCTGGGTATCGTCCTTTCCGGGTTTTGGCCTGTGGGGCTGAGCAGGTTCGGCGTGGAGGGTCTGAACGGCAGGGAAACCTTCCGCAGCCCCAAAGGGGAGGATTTTTTCCTGCGCCGCTATGGGGAGAACCTCTGGATCTACCCGGCCTGGCCTTTGAACCTGCTCGACAAGCGGGCCGAGTTGGAGCGCGCCGGGTATGCGTTCTTCATCCGCATGGAAGAAAGCGTTCCGCACGGTGTGGACGCTTCCGCCCGGCCGGGGGAATTCAACTGGAACATCGGACTGCTGTGACGGTAAAGACGGCTGCGCGGCAGGGACATCCCTACCCTGCCCGCATTCAACCGGCACATCGGGCTGCTGTGACGGTGGAGGAGCAGCCGGAACGGCATCCCTGCCGCAACAGGCCGGCCCCGTTCAGCCCTTGCCTGTTCTTTTCACGCGCAGGCAGTGCAACAGGCTGCCGCAGACGAGCAGCCATCCGCAAAGCGGGTGCAGGCGGGGGAGCAGGTATCCGGAGCCCGTGGCTCCGAGCAGGGAGAGCGTCAGTTCAGGGTGCGCCAGACACCGAGATATCGCCGCCGTCAACACGCGGCTCGTCTTGCCCGGACGCTCCCGCGCAGGCGGCGAAGGCAGGAATTCTGCGTATGCCGCCGCTATCCGCTGCGGGTCGAGAACATCCGGATCATAAATAAACAGGATGCTTCCGACAATGGGGTTGACCTTCACTTCCCGCATACCCGGCAGGGCGGCGGCGAATTTCTCGAGAAAGCGGGCCGTTTCCGGCTTGCGCAGATAGGGTGAACGGCAGCGTATGCGCCCCTTCACCATGCTGACAACCATGCCCGCAAGCGCGGTCGTCCCGTCGTTATCCTTCACCTTGCACGCTCCTGTCTATCGTTGCCGAGGGTTGCCGTATCACCGGCGCCGGCATGCTACGACAGTGTGATAATGAAAGTCAATGCCGAAATATGTCCGCTCCATACTCGCCTGCCGGCGGGAGACGGTGCGGACGGGAAGAAAGCCCGACCGGCGGATTTTCGGCTCCGGTGCCGGGGCAGGCGCAAATTTCGGAATACAGGGGGAATGTCGGCTTTCCCGCTCCGGCCGATGCGGGCGGCAACTACGCGGTCTTTCTCTCAGGATGTGTCGGCGGTCGCTTTGCCGGCTTATTCATCAAAAATTTCGTTATGGTTTTGAGTAGTCAAGAGCGAAAGGGCAATTTCCGGACTTTTGTCGAGAATTTTAAGGAGAGCTTTCGCCGGTCCGGCCGGCTCCCGCTTGCCTTGCTCCCAGTTGCGGATTGTGTCCAACGGAACATCAATACGCTGTGACAATTCACGCTGCGTCAACCCCAAACGCTTACGGACGCGTCGGAGGTATCCGGCTGCCGAAGTTCGGGCTTCCATATCATCATGAGCCTGCTGCACGGCAATGTCTGCCTCTGTAGTCGCATCCAGCAATGCTGCATTGCAACGCCCTTCAGGCCACGTTTCCGGGTTTTGCGGATCAACGGTTACGGAGGTGATCGGCATATATCGCAACCTCTCTGCTGTTCGCTTTTCGCGCGGAAATTATACGAATGGACCCGCCGCGCACGGTATATACCACACAGTAAAGCCTGGTTTCAACTTTTCCCAAAAGGATATAGCGGGCTTCACCATAATCATACCTTGCATCCTCGCGGACCGACCGATCAGGATCAAGGAAAACTCGCGAGATATAAGCAAAATCGAAACCTCGCCCGCGAAAGCATGCTTCGCTTTTTGCGGTGTCCCACTCAAATTTCAGGCTCATTCCTCAATAGTAGTTCTCCGGACGACTCATGTCAAGGCATTCGGCATCATCGGATTCCGACGCTCTGACTTTTTGGGTGCCGTATTTACGCTTTCGACTTTTCCACACGGAGGAGCGGATAGGATCCTTCGAGGCGCAGCAAAGCCGTTTTCCTGTCGAGACCGCCGGCGTAGCCGGTGAGGCTGCCGTCCGCACCCACAACCCTGTGGCACGGTATCAACAGGGAAACGGGATTATGCCCTACTGCGCCGCCGACAGCCCGGGCCGACACGGCAGGCGGACTTTCCTGCCCCGTCAGTTGCCCGGCGATTGTTCCATAGGTTGTGAGTTTTCCGTAAGGAATCTGCAACAGGAGTGCCCATACCTTTTTCTGAAAAACAGTTCCATGCGGGTTGAGAACGATGTCCGGAGCCGGATTGCGTCCGGCAAAATAACTCTCAAGCCACGCCTTCAACTGCGTAAAAACAGGGTGATCCGGCATCCGGATCCGGCTTTCTGTCTTTGTGGGATAGTATTTCTGCCCGATGAACCGGAATCCTGTAAGCGCATCGTCTTCAACGCTCGCCTCGGCAAGGCCGAGAGGCGTTTTCAATTCACAGACATATGCCATTTCTCATGCCTCCGTTGCCTTCTGTTTCGGCAGGGCAAAAGAGAGTATTGCCGGAAGTACGGCAACAATCGCCACAATGTACATAACCGAATGCAGACCGTGCGCGTCCGCGACCCTTCCCAGTATGGGGGCGGCAATGCCGCCCACGCTGACCGCCAAACCCAGTGTGACGCCCGAGGCCAGCCCGATCCGGTTGGGAAGATACCTTTGCCCCATGACAACCATGGGGCTGAACGGCACATATAAGGCAACGCCCAGGGGAACGAGCAGCAACGCGGCATACGTCACGTTGTCCGCAACATTGAAAAGACACAGCATCGGCAGCAGAAAGAAAAAACCGCCCCGAACCACCTTGTGAAAGCCGAACCTGTCGGCCATCCTGCCGCCGATCAGCGTGCTCACCGCGCCCGCGGCGAGCAACAGACTCAAGGCCGTGCCCGCGACGGATTCCGGTTGTTTGAATACGTGAATCCAATAAAGCGGCAGAAAGGTGACCATGCCGTAAAAAATGAATGAACGGCTGAACACCAGGACGCACAGCAAGGCGAAAGCACCCCAACGGTCTTTTTTTTCCTGCGCGTCGCTTTGTATTTTACGGGCGGCAGAGGCTGTCGCTTCATCCCGTTGGTACCTGTTCATCACAACATATAATGCAAAGGCCGTAATGACGGCGGGCAGAAAAAGAGCGGATATCCCTTTGAGCCCGAAAGACAGGAGAAGCCACATACCGATAACGGGTCCGAGAGCAAAGCCGAGGTTGCCGCCGAAGGAAAAAATACTGAGCCCGGTACCTTTTTTTCGACCGGAAACTTTATTGGCGTATCGGGCAGCATCGGGATGGTACGCTGCAATGCCTATACCGCTTACCATGAAGGAGGCGAACAGCAGCGTGTAACTGGAGATGAATCCGGCAGCGGCGATACCGCTCCCGGCCAACAGTACGCCGGCTGCCATAATCCACGGTTTGCCGGATTTGTCCGAAAGGACGCCGAAAGCGGGCTGCACGATCGAAGAAACAAGGTTGAGCGCAAAGACCAGGCTCGCGGCCGTGGTATAGTTGAACCCGTATTCGGCGATAAAAAACGGGAGAATCGCCGGTAAGGCTCCTTGATTCATATCTGTAAACAGATGTGCCGCCGACAGCAGATAGATGTGCCTGCTGACCTGCTCTTTCACCAAAAGTTCCTTCATGGTTGCAAACCCCATCCTTCAGGAAGATTTCCGCTTGACGCCCGGCAAAGCCGGATGCCGCAGGAAACCGTTTCTCCATGACCCCAAATGGTTCCGGTGTCAATTTCATCAAGTTCTTCGGGCGGAAGTCGACAAGCAGACGGCAGGTTTTCCCCTTGACGTTGCGGGCGGCGGGGTTCCCGGAGCGCTGCAGCTGCTGCTCGGATGCACGCCTGGGGCTTGACAACATCTTCCTGTTGACAAACATATCTTGTTGTACTATTTCTTGTACAAATGAGGTGAATAATGCTTGATGCCGTTAACTATTCCGAAGCCAGAAAAAATCTGGCGTCCCTTATGGACAGCGTGTGCAATGACAGCGAAGTTGTTGTTATCACTCGCAGAAAGGCGCGACCTGCTGTGTTGATGTCCTTAGACGAGTACAACAGCATTCAGGAAACCGCGTACCTTCTGCGAAATCCGGCCAATGCCGAGCGCCTGCTTGATAGTATTGCCGACCTGCAGCAAGGCAATGTGAATGAATATCCCCTGATAAAACCGGACAAAGCATAATGGCGCTGCTTACCTGGACCCCAAAAGCGTGGGAGGATTACCTCTATTGGCAGACACAGGACAAAAAGAAGTGCGGGAGAATCAATCTGTTGATTAACTCTACGTTGCGTAACTCCTTCGAAGGCGAAGGCAAACCTGAACCTCTCAGATTTCAGCTTGCCGGATTTTGGTCGCGTCGCATAGATCAAGAGCATCGCCTGGTTTATGATTGGAATGAATCGACGCAGACGCTGACTATCCTGCAATGCCGCTACCATTACAGTAAACAATAATCGGCAAAGCCGTGGGAGGTATGTGATGCCGATACGTTTCAGATGTGTAAGAATTGCGACGAGAAAAACGGCATAACCGGAACACCTCTTTTTACGATATTCGATGTAAACAGAATCGCGCAGACAGCGAGGATTTCAAGCTGTCGGCAATGTTCCCCCGCCGGCCCTGTTTCCCCGGCAAAGGCTTCTTGACACGGGTCGGGATGTGCGGATAGGGTAGCGCGCGTAAGCGTGGGAGCCGGGCGGCGGTAACGCCGCCAACCCCGCCAGGTCCGAAAGGAAGCAACGGTAACGGTTGTGCCGGGTGTCCGGCTCCCGAAAGGCACGGGTTCTCCGAATCCGCGCCTTTTTTGCATGCCCGGCCCCTCAAGGCGGGGAGGATATCGCCCCATGCCGCGCATTTCCCTCACACCTCACGCAACGTTGCACTGGGCTGCATCGGCCTCCGATGCGCCTTCCAGCCGTGAATCGGGCGATGCGTCCGATCGGCATCGGTATTTGTTTGCCCTGGCTGCGGCCGGCGCCGATTTGCCCGGCGATCCGGACGAGGCCGCCGTTCTGCGCTTCTGGCGGAGCTTTGCGGAAAGCCTGCTCTTCGCTCTGTGCCGGCTGCCGAATGAGGCGGACCTCACGAGTCCCGCCGTTCTGCTTCCCTGTCCTTCCGATGCCCGGCTCGACACCTGGTTGGAAAACGCCCCGCCCATGACGGGCGGCGAATACCTGTCCCGGCAGGCTCTGCAGGGCATCTGGAGCGAACTTGCCGCATGGTGCCTGGAGGAAGCGACGCGCAGCGGCGGTTTGGCCGCCTTCATGGAACAACGCGCCCCCCGGTGGCGGCGCGTCGGGCGGGTCACCTTCCATCTGGCGGAAAACAAAACCGATGCCGACGTTCCTTTCGCCTTTCTGGCAACCTACACAGTAGGCCTGAACCGGGACGGACGCCCCGCGCACAAAATTTTGGGCGAAGCCCTGAAGCACTATGCCGGCGAAGGGGACAGGGACGCCCTTGTCAGCCTGCTGTCCCCGGTGCGCGCTGCCGCCGAACGTCTGCCCTGGGTCGCCGGTATGGTGGCCGACGGCGCCGTGTACCGCCCGCAGGCGTTCAGCATCGCCCAAGCCCATCGCCTGTTGTTGGATGTGCCGGAACTCGAACTCTGCGGACTCAGCGTAAGTATCCCGAACTGGTGGGAAAAACGGCCGCGCCCGCAAGTCCGCATCACTGTCGGTGAAAACTCCGCCCCGGCTGTCGGCCTGCAAGGCCTGCTTGACTGGAACGTCGCTCTTGCGCTCGGCGAACATGACCTGTCGCGCGAGGAAATACGGGAACTGTTCGAAGCGGGCGACGGCCTCATGCTGTTCAAAGGCCGCTGGATCGAGGCGGACAGGCAGAAGCTGCAACAGGCCCTTGAGCACTGGGAAGAGGCCCGCGCGGCTTCCAAGGATGAAGGCCTCACCTTTGCTCAGGGGATGCGTTTGCTGGCCGGGCTGCCCATGAACCTGGACGTTGCCGGGGACGAAAAGGGTGCGGAGGCCGTTGCCTGGCCTCATGTGGAAGCGGGCGGCGCCATGCGCGAGTTGCTGCGCAAAGTGCGCAATCCCGAAGCGAAGGCGGTTCCCGCATCTCTGAACGGGTGCCTGCGGCCGTATCAGCAGGTCGGGCTGTCCTGGTTGTCGCTTTTGAGCGGCCTGGGGCTCGGGGCTTGTCTGGCCGACGACATGGGCCTCGGCAAAACCCTGCAGGTGCTCGCCCTGCTGCTTTTGCACAAGGAGCGCGCGAAGCGCGCCCCGCGGCCCTCGCTGCTTGTGGTTCCCGCTTCGCTTCTGGGCAACTGGCGGGCTGAAGCCGAACGCTTCGCCCCTTCCCTTGCCCTGCATTTCTACCATCCCGCCGAAAGCGGCAAAGAGCGTATCGCACGCTGGGACCGGCATCCTGAAGAATTGCGGGCCGCCGACCTCGTGGTCACCAGCTACACCATGCTGGCGGGGAACATCGAACTGTTCTCGGCTCACCCCTGGCGGCTCGTCATCGCCGACGAGGCCCAAAACATCAAGAACCCCGGCACGCGGCAGTCGCGGGCGCTGAAAAAAATCACGGCCGATGCCCGCATCGCCCTCACCGGCACGCCCGTTGAGAACCGCTTGGCCGACCTGTGGGCGCTCTTTGATTTCATCAATCCCGGCCTGCTCGGGTCGGCTAAAGCCTTCAAAAACGCCGTAAACGACCTTGAGGCGCGGCAGGAAGACCGCTACGCTCCTCTGCGCCGGCTGGTCGCTCCCTATATATTGCGCCGAATGAAGACGGACAAACGCATTATCGCCGATTTGCCCGACAAAACAGAGGCCGTGGCCTATTGTCGCCTTACGCCGCAGCAGGCCGCACTCTATGCGCAGGTGACGGAACACCTCCGCCGGGAACTTGAGCGGCTTGCGGAAGAAGAGTCCGGTCGGAACAAGCGGCGCGGACTGGTGCTGCAAAGCATCATGCGCCTGAAACAACTCTGCAACCACCCGGCCCAACTCACGGGCGAACCGGACTGGAGTCCGGCAAAGAGCGGCAAGTTCGAACGCCTGGCCGAACTGTGCCGCGAAATGGCCGAACGCCAGGAGCGCGTGCTGGTGTTTACCCAGTTCCGGGAAATCATTGATCCGCTCTCCCGTCACCTGGAAAGTATTTTCGAACGTCCGGGGCTTGTGCTGCACGGCGCAGTCGGCGTAAAGCAACGCAAGGGACTGGTGGACGCCTTTCAGCGCGACGACGGTCCGCCCTTTTTCATCCTGTCCCTGAAAGCGGGCGGCACGGGACTCAACCTTACCGCTGCAGGGCAGGTCATCCATTTCGACCGCTGGTGGAACCCGGCTGTGGAAGAACAGGCGACGGACCGCGCCTTCCGCATCGGACAGAAAAAAAACGTCCTCGTACACAAGTGCGTAACGCGCGGTACCCTTGAAGAGAGCATCGACGCGCTGCTCCTGCGGAAACGCGACCTTGCGGGCGAAATTCTCGGCAAAGACGGGGAAGTCGACATCACGAACCTGGACGACAAGGCGCTGCTGGACTTGGTAAGACTGGATATCGGCCGCGCCGTCATGTGAGGGTGCCATGTCTTGGTGGTACAAACAAGAGTATGTGAGCGTGGAAGAAAAGCGCCGCAAAGCTGCGCGGACTATTGAAAAACTGCGTAAGGAGCGGCTCGATCTCAGGCCGGTCCGCATTGAGGGCCGCTTGCTGTCGCGCACATTCTGGGGCAAAGAGTGGTGCCAGCAGATGGATATGACGGCCGATTACGACAGCCGTCTGCCGCGCGGGCGCAGTTATGTCCGCAACGGCGCCGTCTGCCACCTGGAGATCAGGCAGGGCGAGATACACGCGCTGGTCAGCGGCTCGAAACTGTACACGGTGACCGTGCGCGTCGAACCTCTGCCCCGCCTGCACTGGACGCTCATTCAGGATGCCTGCAAAGAGAAGATATCCACCCTTGTGGATCTCCTGCAGGGCAAACTGTCCAAGGAAGTCATGGCCGTCGTCTGTCATCCCGAAACCGGCATTTTCCCAAAAGCCTCCGAGATTGCCTACACCTGTTCCTGTCCGGATTGGGCCGGATTGTGCAAGCATACGGCCGCAACGCTTTACGGGGTGGGCAGCCGGTTGGACGAAGAACCGGAACTGCTTTTCCTCCTGCGCCATGTGGATCCTCTGGAACTGTTCAGCCTCGACATCGCCGCCCGAACGGGCGGCAACGAAGCCGCAGCGCTGCAGGGCGTAGACCTCGGCGACCTGTTCGGTATCGACCTGGCGGACGAGGGCGCATCCGAACCCGACCGGCATTTGACTCCCGCGGAAGAAGCAATCCCTGCCGCACAACAAGCCGCACGGCAGCCGGACGGGCAAAGCGCAAAACAGGCAAGCAGGCAAACCCCAAAACAGACAGGCAGGCAGACCGCAAAACAGGCGGGCAGACAGGCTGCGAAACAGGCAGTCGAACAGATTTCGCGGCAGCCGGACAGGGCGGTCCCAAAACAAACCGCACTACAAGCAGCACGGCAGCCGGTCAGGCAAGCCGCAAAACAAGCAGCAAAACAGATGACAAAACAGGGAGGCAGACCCGGCGGGCGACAATCCGCAGCGCAG
>JAITDR010000017.1 GCA_031282465.1 Desulfovibrio sp. | reverse complement strand
GGACGGACAACGGGACAACGGGACAGCGGACGGATCAGGGTTCAGGAAGGACCGGAGACCGGCGGACGGGTCGGACCGCTTCCGAAGCCTGTATGCCGCGTGTGACCGGAACGGCGCCTGCGCGATGTTCCTCAGGGAACGCCCGGCGGACACTTTTACTACGAGAGGGTTTGCCTTATGAAAGCAATGGTCAGATTTTTCGTCAACGTCATGCAGAAGTATCTGCCGGACGCCTACCTGTTCGCCGTCATTCTCACGTTTGCGGCGTTTCTTGTAGCATGGGGCCTCACGGACAAAAGCTTTATTGAAGTCATCAACAGTTGGGGCAACGGACTTTGGGGCATCCTCGCCTTTGCCATGCAGATGATTCTGATCGTGGTCACAGGGCATACCATGGCCAGCAGCCGTCCGGTCAAACGCCTGCTCTCCGCTTTGGCCTCCATACCCAAGGACAATACCGGGGCCGCCATGCTCACTATCTTTGTGGCGGGCATCGCCAGCTTCATCAACTGGGGCTTCGGACTCATCGTCGCGGCCCTGCTCGCGCGCGAACTGGCGCGCAAGGTGCAGCACATGGACTATGCCTTTGTGGTGGCCGCCGGCTACGGCGGCTTCATTGTCTGGCACGCGGGCCTTTCCGGCTCCGTTCCGCTGGCCGTCGCCACCAAGGGACACATGGCGGAGAAACTTATCGGCATCATCCCGACCACCGATACCATGTTTTCCGCGCCCAACCTGCTTATCACCGCAGTCATCGTATGCAGCCTGCCCCTGCTGATGAAACTGATCGCTCCAACCAAAGACGAAATCCGCCCTGTGGACCCGGCACTGCTGCTGGAGCCGGCGGAACCGGAAGAGCCCAAAGTGAAGACTCCGGCGCAAAAGCTGGAATATTCCCGCATCATCACCATGGTGCTGGGACTTATGGGCGTCGTCTATCTGGTGCGCTATTTCTACGTCAACGGGGCGCTGAACCTTTCCCTGAACATCGTGATTTTTGTCTTCATGTGGCTGGGCATCATCATGCACGGCACACCCATCGCCTATGTGCGCGCTGTCAATGAAGCCATCAAGGGCGGGGCCGGCGTTGCCGTGCAGTTCCCCCTGTACGGCGGTATTCAGGGCATCATGGTCGGCACCGGCCTGGGCGTGATGATTGTCAACGCCTTTGTTTCCATGGCAACGGAGTACACCTTCCCGTTCTTCACCTACATCGCGAGCGGCATACTCAACTTTTTCGTGCCGTCGGGCGGCGGTCACTGGGTGGTCATGGGCCAGATATGCATGGAAGCGGCGGTCAAACTGGGCGCGGCCCCGTCCAAGGTGGCCATGGCCATTGCCTACGGCGACCAGTGGACGAACATGGTGCAGCCGTTCTGGGCCTTGCCTCTGCTGGGCATAGCCAGACTCGGCCCCAAGGACATCATGGGCTACACGACCATGGTCATGCTCTGGGCGGGCGTAATCATGGGTGTGGGTCTGCTCATACCCTGGTAACAGGCATCTCGAAACGAAACGAAACAACAAGGGGCCGGATAATCCGGCCCCTCGTTGTTTCGCCTTCATCCTGCGACAATGACGCGGTGATGCTGTATATTTGAGAGCAACTCAATGCTGAAAGACTCTATTGCTTCAACTGCTCCATAACCCGATTCAGTTCCTGCGCAGTTTGCGACAATTCCTGAACAGCGGCGGAAGCCTGCATCATGCCGCTCGACGTCTCGTTGACGATACGGTTGATTTCCTCAATGGACCTGTTGATTTCTTCCGAAGTCGCGCTTTGCTCTTCCGCTGCCGTAGCTATGGACTCCACGACGGAAGAGTTGGCCGTCGCCAGCTCCACGATTTCTTTAAGCGCCTCGCCCGAAGCGTCGGCCAGCCCCGTGGCTTCGCCTATGCTGCTCACCGCCGAGCCGACTTCCTGAATATTGGTCTTTGTTGATTGCTGGATGGCGCTGATGCTGGCGCCGACTTCCTGAGTGGCCGACATGGTTTTTTCCGCCAGCTTGCGCACTTCATCGGCCACCACCGCGAAACCGCGACCGGCTTCGCCGGCCCGCGCCGCTTCTATGGCGGCGTTCAACGCCAGAAGGTTGGTCTGGTCTGCAATGTCGGAGATGACGTTCATCACTCCGCCGATACTTTCGGCCTGGGCGCCGAGTTCTTTCATATTGTCCTGCAGCGTTGTCGCCACGCTGTTGACATTGTTGATGGCTTTTACGACCCTGTTGACGAGTTCGGCGCCGTTTCCGGCCTTGTCGCGCGTAAGGCCGCTCTGTTCCGAGGCTCGGCCGGCATTGCGCGCCACTTCCAGTACCGTGGAGTTCATTTCACTCATGGCGCTCGCCGTCTGCTCGACGCGCCCGCGCTGGGCGTCCGCTCCCCGCGACACTTCCTCGACCTGTGCCGAGAGTTCTTCCGATGCCGCGGCCACGCGGCCTGCAATGCCCGACGCCTGATCCGCTACAGCCAGTATGGTACGTGCGGTCGATTTAATTGCCGTCAGGTCTGAGATGAGCAGCAACACGGCCGTCAGGGTGTTGTCCTTATCCAGAATGGGCAGGGCGCTGTAGGCGATGTCCATTTCTTTGCCGCGCGGCCTGCAGCGCGTTTCCGCCGCCGCCGGCCTCTTGGAGTCGATAGCCTTGCGCAACGCATCGCCCGGCGTGTCGGTATCTTCACGGTTGAAAAGCTGCCTGCACGCTTTGCCGACTCCGTCGGCGCCCGCGATCTCCGCGGCTTGCCGGTTCAGGTACTCGGCCTTGGTATCGAGGTTCATCAGGATTACCGGTGTCGGTATACTGTCGATAATGCCGCGCAAGTTGCCCACGACGGCATTTGTTCCATTGATCAAGGTGGCAAAGCTGCCTTTAAAACGCGTCGCCTCAGCCTGACTTTGTAATTTTCCGTATTGAATATCGTGGGCCAACTTTTTATACGTATCCAAAATATCATTCAGGACACTCGGTATGGTCCGCATGGCATCAACCAATGTGCCTATTTCTCCCTTTTCCTTGATAAGGACTTTATATTCGAAGTCGCCTTCGGCTATGGCCCCGGCGTACGCAGCGACCTTGTGCAGTATGGCAATCAGCTTGGCAATAATAAACACGGCGAAGAGCACGCCGACGAGAAGACCGACGGCCGAAGAAGCAAGCATGAAAATCAGGGCGTTGTTGTTGGAAGCGATAATCTCGGCCTGCGTTTTGTTTTGATCCTCGGCGGCGGATTGACTCAACGCGCGGCTGATCTCTTCCAGTTCGGCATCCCATCCGTATGCCTCCTGCAATATCGCCTCGGCACGAATAACCTGCTGCCGATTTTTTCGGTATGTATCGGCTATAGTGTCGTACCGGGCCTTGTATTCCGAAAAGATGCGCCGGCCTTCTTCAGTGCTGAGCGCGGCGGCGAATTGGTCGTTTAAGGTTTTCCCCTGCTCCAGAAGCGCATCTATCGCCGCGCCGTTCGCTTCGCCGGCCTGCTCGCGGAAATTGCCGACAGCCGTATCAAGGTTGGCGATCATGCGCCATATCGCATTGGTCTGGCGGAGCAGATCGATATTATTCACTTTTACCGCAAGATCGCCGACTTCGCCGAGATACTTTTCCGCAGCTTTGAAATTCGGACGAATGACCTTCAGGTAGTCGTTATACCAAGGCCCAAATATATTTCCCATCTTCCTGAGTTCTTCCACATACATCTGCAGACGCGTTACGGCCTGATTCATCATCTTTTTTCGTTCAGGATCGACAATGTATTCCAAACTCTGCCGAGAAATTTCAAATGCTTTCTGTTGAGCGCTCACGGAGAGTTCCATATCCCCGGCACTCGACAACCGCATAAATTTTTCCAAATAGTAAGCCGAACTATTTATTCCAGTTTCTACATCGCTGGTATCTACATTGAGTCGTGAGACACGAACGTAGTCGAGAAACAATGTTGACGCTTTGTTCAGCGCGCTGTAGCCGATGACCGAAACAACGATCAGGATGATGATCATGACGATAAACCCTGAAATAATTCTAATCTTGGTACTCATCGTTCTTACTCCTCGAAGCGTTTGATGCCGGGATCTTTTCCCGCAGCGTGCTTACAGGTTTATCAATGCGCTATTTTCTCTACTGTTCCATAACACGTTCGGTTTTTGTGGTTATTATACTCCATACGAGAATTGTTTTGCCCTGCCTCGGAGGAAGCGCCGCGCCGATCCGGTCGAACTCCAATGCACTACCCGCTTTTACAGAGCGGCCTCCCTCACATACGGCAGTTTCCGTGTCGACTATGGTCAAGACCGGCTCCGGCAAGGGAATTTATTGCATCCGCACAGGTTTCGGCAAACGGCTGGTCCTTTTCCGCAACCGCCTGCGCCGACGCCTTATCCGCGTCGAACTCCCCGGCTGCAGCACAGCACATACGCATACTTTAGTCAAGGTAACATTGTATTGCCTTTGATGCGGTAAACAGAGCGGCTTGCATCGTTGAGGCCCCATAGTCTGTAAGCACATAGTAATCTGTAACGCGATACGCAGTAACCAGGGCAACAATTGTCGTACCTGCGGGCAGCAGCAGTTTTTTGTCAATTTTCATCAGAAATGTCGTTATGGCTTGAAGCCTCTCTCTTCAGGGAGGAGACATGCCGGCCGGCTTCTCTCCGCGGGGTGGAAGGCGCCGGAAAAGAATACGCTTCGGGTAATACACTGACGGAATATAACCGGGTATTTTCGGCAGGGACAACGTAAAAAATTGTCATTGACGAGGAAAAAGCCGGCCGGGGCGGCTTCGGGTCGACGCATCGGACGCGGAGCGGTTCCGTCGGCGGCAACCCGAAGCCGCGCCCGGTTTCAGCGGCGCGCCGTTTCGGCGCGCAACCGCGCGGCGGCGGCAACCATGTGTTGCAGCGACGGCCATGCTTCTTCCCAGCGGCGCGTTTTCAGTCCGCAATCGGGATTCACCCACAGTTGGTCTTCGGGTATATGGCGCAACGCCCTGCGCAGCAGCCGCGTTATTTCTTCTTCCGTCGGAATGCGCGGACTGTGGATGTCGTACACGCCCGGCCCGACCGCGCCTTGATAGTGAACGTCGGTGAACGCGTCCAGCAGTTCCATGCCGCTGCGGCTCGCTTCAATGCTGATGACGTCCGCATCCATTTCGGCTATCCAGGTCAGGATGGAATTGAATTCGCTGTAGCACATGTGGGAGTGTATCTGCGTGGAGTCATCCACTCCCGACGCGGCAAGGCGAAAGGCATCCACAGCCCAACGCAGGTACACTTCCGCCTCGTCGCGGGTCAACGGCATGCCTTCGCGAAGGGCGGCCTCGTCAATCTGGATGACGCGGATGCCTGCCTTTTCCAGGCTTTGCACTTCGTCACGAACGGCCAGGGCAATCTGTTTGCAGACTTCGCTGCGCTCCAAATCGTCACGCACAAAACTCCAGCACAGAATCGTCACCGGCCCGGTCAACATGCCTTTGACCGGCTTTTTCGTAAGTGACTGCGCGTAGAGTATCCAGTCCGTGGTCATGGGATGTTTGCGGTAGACGTCGCCGTATATGACCGGCGGCTTTACGCAGCGGCTTCCGTAACTCTGCACCCAGCCGTTTTGCGTAAAGCAGAATCCGCCGAGCTGTTGGCCGAAATACTCCACCATGTCGTTGCGCTCTGCTTCGCCGTGAACAAGAACGTCAAGGCCGAGTTGTTCCTGTTTTTCGATGCACTTGCGGATTTCGCTCCGGATGACGGCGACATAATCCGCTTCCGAAATGGTTCCGCGTTTGTAGTCCAGTCGCGTTTTGCGGATGGCATCGGTCTGCGGAAACGAGCCGATGGTCGTCGCGGGCAGCGGCGGCAGATTGAGCCGGGCTTGGGCGGCGCGGCGTTCCGGATAGGGGGAGCGGCGCGAAAGCATGTCCGGCGTGACGGCGGCGACGCGTTCCCGAACCGCCTCGACGCGGCCGGCGGGATGCTGCTCGCGGGGCTGCGCCGGCGCGGCATACGCGGCTGCCGCATACCCCCCTGCGGAGCCCGCGCCTTCTTTCTCGATAATGTCGCGCAACGTCGACAGTTCAGCGCATTTCTGGACGGCGAAGGCCATGCGGTTCCTGATATGTTCCGGCAGGGCCGTTTCTTCCGTCACGTCCACAGGGCAATGGAGCAGCGAGCAACTTGAGCCCGAAAGAACGCGGTCTTTGCCGAGCGCGGAAACGGCCCGCTTGATAAGCGGAACTACCGTGGAATAATCGATTTTCCAAATATTGCGTCCGTCTACTACGCCGAGCGACAGCGCCATATCACGTGGAAGCGCGTTCAGAATGTCGTCGAACTGTTTCCGGCCGCGCACCATATCGACATGCAGAACGGCGCAACCGGACCCGACGGCGGTTTGCAGATTGCGCCCGAGCGCCCCGAAATAGGTCGTCAGCATAAGTTTCGGGCAGGCCGCGTTCAGCGTCGCGTATGCTTCGTGAAAGCGTCCGCGGATGTCATCCGGCAGAAGTTCCGTGCACAGTACCGGCTCCTCGATCTGGATGCAGTCGCAATAGGGGGCAAGGCCGGTCAGCAGGTTCACGTAGGAGGAGACGACGGCATCAAGCCGCGACCACTTGAGAACGTCCCGCGGCGCTTTTGCCGGGGTCAGCCAGGTAAACGGCCCGATAATCGCGGGCTTGGGCGAAAAACCGAGTTCACGGGCCGACTTGGTGTCGGCGACGACCGGGTGCGTGCCGGCGGTCCAGGGGCGGTCACTGTCGATTTCCGGCACAAGGTAATGGTAATTGGTGTCGAACCACTTGGTCATTTCCAGGGGGGCTGTGTTGCGTTCCGCATTGCCGCGCGCCAGACTGAAATACCTGTCCGTGGGGGCATCGCCGAGGCACGGCGTGAAGCGCTCCGGCAGCGCGCCGAGCATGCAGGTTACGTCCAGCATGCGGTCATACAGGGAGAAATCGCCGGTACTCACATAATCAAGACCGGATTCCTTCTGTATATGCCAGTGGCGTTTTTTCAGTTCCGTGCATGTCGCGGAGAGGGCGTCGACGGAAAGAGCGCCGTCCCAGAAAGCTTCGAGAGCCTGTTTCTGCTCCCGCCGTTTCCCGATGGAGGGAAAACCGAGGATGTGAATGCGCATGGTTGCTCCTTTCAAAAGTGGTTTGAAAGGGCAGTCCGTTCACGTAGTTCAACGGCCGGGGCGCGTCGCGCACCCTGAACAGATGGGGCAAGTTGCCTGTACGCGAGACAGTACTGCCGTGCCGCGCCTGTCGCGGCGATTGTGACAAGTCGTCTCCCGGCTCCCGGCCCACAGATGCCTCGCCTTCCCGCCCGCTTTCGGCAGACAGTGGCTTCGGCTGGATTTTGCCGGTTACGGTGGCGCGTCCGCAGCGGCTTTGCACCGCTTTCCGTTTTTATCACAATATCTGAATAAATTGATATATAAAGGCGGCAAGGCTGTCAAGGCATTTTTCGCGCACCCTTGACGGCATGGAGCGCATCCTGTAAACAGCTTCCATACACAAGCCTTACGGCTTGTCGCGTAAGCGTTAACGTCACTCAACGCATCACCTCCCGCAACGGCGGGGACGGGATGCGTTGTTTTTTTGCATTCCCGACCCGATGCTGCGGCATACCCAAGCTGGAGTACCGCCATGAACACCTTGACCAATCTTGCCCCCCTGCTGGACCGCCTGTTCAGCGAAGCCGCCGCTGCGGAGCCTGCGACAAGGGCCGCGGTGGCCCATCTCTCCGCTTCGGAGGTGGAGCGCCTGATGCGGAGTCGGACCGAGTATCTCGACTTCTACGGCAGCCTCAAGGATTTCCCGCTCGCCGTTTCGCGGGAAACCGGCAGGCTGCTCTATATGCTTGCGCGGAGTTGCGGAGCGCGGGCTATCGTCGAGTTCGGGACCTCGTTCGGACTATCGACCCTGCACCTTGCCGCGGCCTTGCGGGACAACGGCGGCGGCATCCTCATCACCGGCGAGTTCGAGGCGTCCAAGGCGGCACGCGCCCGACAAAATCTGGCGGAAGGCGGTCTTACCGATCTGGTGGAACTCCGGGAGGGCGACGCTCTGCAGACGTTTCGCGCCGATCTTCCGGAAAACATCGACATGCTCCTGCTCGACGGCGCCAAGGCGTTGTATCCCGAAATTTTGAGCCTGACGGAGAGCCGCCTCAGGCCGGGCGCGTTGGTCCTGGCCGACGATGCCGACCACAATCCCGAGTATCTGGCGCGTGTGCGGTCGCCCGCTGGAGGCTACTTGTCTGCGCGGCTCTCCGAGGGCGTCGAATTGTCCCTGCGCCTCGGCTGAATCCGCTGTGTCCGATCCCGGATCACCCTTGCCTGCCGGTATCCGGGATTGGAACAGCGGGACAGGCCGGCACGCCGACAAAACGAACCGGCGGTCACTTTTCGGCGCGTTTCAGCGCAGTGCTTCCAGAATTTTCACATTGATTTCCCTGCCGCGCTCCCCGATGCGTTGCGCATCCACGGGAGGGGCACCCTCAAGCCCGTCCAGACGGCAGAGCAGGCGTTTGCCGATGCTCCGGTAAGAGCGGCGCGCATAATCACCGCAAATGTCGACACCGACCAGCCGCCCTGCACAGCACGCCGCGACGGCTTCCACATGCTCCGGCCGGAAAAGCCCCTGATCCCACCCGGTGTAAACCGCATCAGGATGCAGCACATCCTTGTCCACAGAAAGATAGACGTTCTCCATGTCCCGCAGACGCGGCAAAAACGCGGCAAGCAATGCGTCGACCGAGCGAAAGCAGCGGGCGTGCTCTTTCCCGGCGATCAAGGACGGCAACGGCGCGTGCCGGCCTACGCTCCACCAGGTCAGTTTCTTCCGCAAAAAAGGCCTGCAATCATTCTCCCAGGCATGCAGAAGACCGATGTCCGGCGACGTGATGCCCGCGACATGCACATGCCGCACGGCCTCGAGAGCGGCGGCGCGGCCCGCCCAGGAACCGCAGTGTACGCCGAAGGGGTAGAGCATGTTGTCCGGGTGATTGTCGAGAATCACCAGATCAAGTGAAGCGGGTGCGGACGCATGAGCGCGGATGAGCCTGCGCAGCAGGGCAAGGGAAACATGATGGAAATCGCCGCTGCCGAGGAACACCGGCCCGTGCGCCGCAGGCATGGCGCGGTCGAGAAAGGTTTCCAGGCGGGCGAAATCGCGCCGGGAACAGCCGAAGCCTATGCGCTCCCGCCATTCCCCGAGGGGGATGCGCCGTTCATCCGGCTCAAGCGGCAGGACGGACGCGTCGAAGTCAAGCACAAGCGGCGGAGCGGACGCGTTGAAATCAAGCGCAAGCGAGGGGCGGGACACGCCGCAATCAAGCCCGGGCGATGCGGGGGGCGCGCCGAAAGCAGGCGCCGGCGCGTCCCCGTTCACGCGTTTTCGTCCGAATGCGGTTTTGCGGAAGCGGCAAACGACGCCCTGTCCGCTTCAAAGAAGCGGCGCAGAGGATACAGCGCGGCGCGCAGCACGGGGTTGTGCACCAGCACCGCATGACGGGTGAAGGTGAAGGATGCTCCCAGGCCGGCCTTGACCTCCGGGTCCGTCCAACCGGCGATGTAGGTTTTGAAGCCGTTGTTCACGGCATACTCCAGATTGAACAGCCAGCTCAGGAAATACAGGTTCAGCTCTCTGGCGGCAGGGTAGCGGAAGCCGACGTACTTGTCGATCAGCAGGCCGTTGTGCGCCAGGCAGAGATTCCAGCCCACCGTTTCTCCTTTGTGCCGATAGAGAAAGAGCAGCGCGCCGGCATCCCGGCTCCGCAACAGGCTCGCGAAGAATTCGCGGCTCAGGAGGTCGAAATGCACCTCGCTCTGATCATAGACCGCGCGATACAGGGCATATATCTCGTCCGCAAAGGCCGGGTCGGAGCAGCGGGGGTCGCCGCATGCGATGATTTCCGGGTCCGGCCGGGGGCCGCGCCGCAGCTTGCGGCGCAGATCCTTGCGCCTGCCCGCGGACAAGCGGGACAGATACTCGTCCGTGCTTGAGAAATCAATCGGCACATAGGCCAGGGCCTGTCCGCTCAGGGTAAAGAAGCCGCGCGCGCGGGCCGAGCGCACCAGTGCATCGGCAAAGGCGTTGTCTTCCGCGTTCAGAAGCGGGGAAGCGTCCGGCAAATCCTTGATCACGGTGATGCGGTCGCGTCCGTCCCGTTCCCGCAGCACGGCGTCCAGGATATCCTCCGGGCCGGACGCGCGGGGCAGGATTGCGTACTCGGTCACCGTGCTGCCGACAAAAGCCGCCCGAACCCTGAACAGGCCGGACCGGCGCGCAACGCCGGCAGACCGGCGCAGGAAGGCGGGTATATCTCTGTCCAACGTGGTCAGCAGGTCATACTCGGCGCGGAATACGTTCAACTCGGAACGCGGGGATACGGTGAAGCCCTCCGGCGGACAGGCCCGGAAAAGCCCGGCAAACGCGGGCGGTTCCAGCAGATTGCGGGGGCACGTCTTCACAAGTCCGTCCGCACAGGCGCAGCCGTATGCCGATTCCGCAGCAACATTGTCATATTCAGGTAATCCCGATTTTCGGCAAGATATACATTATCACAGCGAAATATCACAATTTTTATGAAAACAGAAAAATATCTTCGGTTATAGAGAAAACTCAAGAATTTGCTGTGACGGGATTGATTTGTGAGTCGACATTTGCATAGAATGTCGCTAAATTCAATCCTATATCAACATGGCCGCGATTTTATCCGGGATTGGGCGGGCACGACAGGCCTGCACGGCGAAAGGTCAAGTAGAGCGCGAGGCAAGACGAGAACGTGCCGCCTCGCAACCGGCAGCGCAAAACTGCATAGACGTAATTTTGCTTTGAGAAGTGAATAAGGAAGGGCAAAAAATGCAAGATACAGATATCCAAAAGAATACGGATATAACACTACCTCTAAGCTCTGAATTGTACAGCAGGCTTGAAGACTTTGCAAGGCGTGAAGGTATAACAAATATACAATTAGCCTTGGAAGCTGTTGAGAGATATCTTGAAGACATGGAAGATATAGAAAATGCAAAAATTGTATTAGACGGTATTAACAATGGAACGATAAATATAATTTCTCTTGAAGAAATGGAGCATCGCCTTGGCATGGATAATTAATTTTGCAGATATTGTGGAAAAACAATTTGCAAAATTTTCTTATAGCGAACAAAACCGTATTAGAAATTTTTTAGTTAAAAGAGTTGCAACATTGGAAAATCCGCGATGTATCGGTGAGGCACTTAAAGATAAACGCTTTTCCGGCTTATGGAGATACAGAGTAGGTGATTCCAGGATTATTTGCGACATCAGGGACAAAGAAATTATTATTTTAGTAGTTGGTATAGGGCACAGGAGTAAAGTGTACAAATAATTGCGGCGTTTTTACAAATCAGCCCGCACAGGCACTGCTTCAAGACATGCGCGCAGTGTCTCGGTGATATGCCGGAAGCTTTCTTCGTCAAGCGCGGCGGAGTTGGAAACAGTGAGCATACGCTCCGCCAGGTCGCGTGCATGGGGACAGGGCGGAGATCCGTCAAAAAGCGACGCCGTGGACGCATAGTCCGGCAAGGCCCGGACAAAGAGCCTGGAAACGCCGAGCCCCGCACCCCACAGTCGTTTCAGTGCCTCGGCGCGCTGTTCCGCACCCGGCATGAGCAGCATGAAGAAGGGACGCGTGCCTTCCGTGCCTGGTCTGTCACGAAAAACAAACACGCCGGGCAGAGAAAGCAGCGCGTCGAGACGCGCCGCGGCCCGCCGTCTGCCCGCTTCCAGATGCGCGGGCAGGCGCGGCAGGGCGTTGGCGGCCGTGCGGGCGCGTAACGCGTCCAGGCTGTGCAGGGGGATGTCGTCCGCTGTAAAACTATCGCCCGCAGCCTTGTCTTCCCGCCCCTGAGCCAAAGCGCGGCGCAAGGGTATGCCGTACACAAAACGCAGGCGGTCCGGTCGGTAAAAAAATGCGTAGGCCGCGAGCTCAATGTTCCGGCGCAAGGTCCACAGCGCATGCGGACGCAACAGGCGTTGCGCCGTTTGCCGCAGCAGGGCGGCGAGCTTCGGATCGGCGCTGAACAGGCCTCCTCCCTCATAGGTGGTCAATCCCTTGCCGGCGGCCAGACTGAAAAAGGCCGCGTCCCCGGCCGAACCGACGCTTTGTCCCGCGACGCGCGCGCCCACGGCCTGCGCCGCGTCCTCCACCAAAGCGGCCCCGCAGCGCAGCGCCGCTGCCGATACCGGGGCCGTGTCCGCGACCAGCCCGCCCAGGTGGGCGGGGATCACGGCCAGCGTCCTGTCCGAGCACAGGCGCGGCAGCATCTCCGGATCAAAGTCGAAACTCAGAGGCGCCGTGTCGCAGGCCACGGGATGCAGACCGGGAACAAGGGCAACGGCCAGGGGAACCAGAGGACAGGTGTAGGCGGGGACGACGACCTCGTCGCGTCGCGGACGCAACGCGCGCAGGGTGTGCAGGATGACGACCAGCGCCGCCGTGCCCGAACAGGTCAGGGTGACTTCGGGCAGGCCGAACATCTCGGCCAGACCGGCGTCCAGAGGCTTGGGCGGCTTGCGGAAGAAATCGCCCGCCTGCAGAGGCAGACCGTCCGTCGGCGGTAATTCGCGCATAGGTATTTCAAGCGGTTTCCCGCTCAGCGCGCGGGCAGGCCCTTCACATATCCCGTGGAAAAATCGTACTGTCCGCGGACATTGACATGACTGTCGGCGCATGACGCCGCGGCAAGGGCAAGCAGCAACACGGCAGGCAACAATACACGCCCGCATCCGCACAGTGTTCCGAACAGCGACACGGCAACCTCCCGGACCGGCAAGGAAGCGCGACACAGCGCCTCCGCCCGGCTTTTCTTTTTGCCCATGATACACTACAATGCAACGGAGAACCAGCCCGGCAGCAGCCGGGCCGTTCCTGCCGGAGGCCGTATGATTTCTCAGGAACAACTCATGGAGCGGGTGATCGAACGCGTGGCGGACGCCGTAGCGGAAACCGTCAAGCAAACCGTCGTCGATGCCGTGCAGCGCGGGCTCTCCGCGGGCATGGCAAATGCCGCGGTGGAAAGCGAGTTTTACCGTAAGGTCAATGACGAGATGCTCAGCGGTCTGCGCGGCATCTACAGGGAAATCTCCAGCGCTTCGGCCGACGGTGCGGCGGCGGACAATTCCGGGCAAACGCAGAAATTGTTCAGCGACGCTTCCAAACAGCTTGAGGAGATTACGGCAACCACCCTGCGGGCCACGGAAAACATCATGGAAACCGTGGAAACATTGCAGGAGCAGCAGCTTGAGGCGGGCGCAATCATCGCCTCCCTCGAACTCGGCCCGGAACACGAAAAAAACCTGGCCCGCCTCGGCACCCTGAACCGCGCGCTCGAACATTCGCTGGCGCGGATCGTCTCCGAGTTGAGTTTTCAGGACCTGACCGGCCAGCGCCTGAAAAAGGTCGTTGCCGCTTTGGAGTCCATCCGGGAAACCGTTTTCGATCTTTACGTTTCCACAGGACTGATGATGAAGACGCGCGAAGAAACCCCGGAAAAGGACATCGCCGAAATCGCCGAGGACAGCCGGCGCAGGGTCGCCGAAATCAAGCATTCCGAACTGAAAGGTCCGCAGACGGGCACATCGCAGGCTGCGGTGGACGAACTGCTCGCCGGCCTGGGACTTTAGGAAGCCCGTATGTTCCCTGCCTCCGCGGCGGTTGTCGGGGCGGGACTCGCCGGCTGTGAATGCGCCGTTGCCCTGGCGGATGCCGGCATCCCGGTCACGCTCTTTGAAATGAAACCCTTGCGCTTTTCCGGAGCGCATGTCGGTTCCGATTTTGCGGAACTGGTCTGTTCCAACTCTTTCCGCTCCGAAGATCCGCATTCGGCCGCGGGCATACTGAAAGAAGAAATGCGAGCCCTGGGCAGCCTGTGCATGCAGGCGGCGGATGCGACAAAGGTGCCTGCGGGCAAGGCTTTGGCCGTGGACCGGCAGCGGTTCGCCGCGTGGATGACCGCGCGCGTGTCGGCCCATCCCGGCATCCGCGTTGAGCGCAAGGAGATACTCTCTCTGGGAGTGCCGGGCGACCCTTACCGCGAGGCGGCCCCGCAGGGATACGACGCCCTGATCGTCGCCGCCGGCCCGCTGCCCGGCGAAGCCCTGGCCGCGTCGCTCGCCGTGTTGACCGGGGAAGATTCTCTGTATTTTTACGATGCCGTGGCCCCGATAGTGGACGGCGCGACGCTGAACCGGGAGGTCGTCTTTGCGGCTTCGCGCCGCAACCCGGAAGACGGAGATTACCTGAACTGTCCCATGAACCGCGACGAATACGCGCGCTTCCACGCGGCCCTGACGGCGGGCAGACGTGTCCCGACCCGCGCCTTTGAAGACGAAAAACACTTTGAGGGCTGCATGCCGATCGAAACCCTGGCGGAACGCGGTTTCATGACCTTGGCCTTCGGGCCCATGAAGCCCGTGGGGTTCATCGACCCGCGCACGGGCGAACGTCCGTTCGCCCTGTTGCAGTTGCGCCCTGAAAACCTGAACCGGGACATGTTCAACCTCGTGGGATGCCAGACCAAGCTGGCGTACGGCGAACAGGAACGCGTGTTTCGCCTGGTTCCCGGCCTGGAACGCGCGGAATTCGCGCGCCTGGGCAGCATGCACCGCAATACGTTCGTCAATGCCCCGAAGGTGCTGGCGGAGGATCTTTCGCTGAAGTCCGCCCCCGGCATCTTCCTTGCGGGACAGATCACCGGAATGGAAGGCTATATGGAGTCTGCGTCCTGCGGCTTGTGGCTGGGCAGACATCTGGCCGCGCGGGCGCGCGGGACATATTTACCCCCGCCGCCGCCGGAAACGGCCCTGGGAGCGCTGCTTGAGCACCTGCGCGCTCCGAATCCGCATTTTCAGCCGAGCAACGCGCAGTTCGGCCTGATGCCCCCCCTGAACGCCAAGGCACGCAAACCCGAACGCAGACGCCTTTACGCGGAGCGGGCGCATGCCCGCTTCCGCTCCTGGAAGGATACACACGGGATATAGCATCGCTGTTTTGCTTTGCTCACAACAACGTCGGAGTAGATCCGGAGGATAAGCTGCCGTGTCCGCCTCACCCCAAGTATCCGTCATTATCCCCGTCTTCAACGGCTGGGAGATGACCCGCGACTGCCTGAACAGCCTGCGCGAACACACTGCGGGCGCTGATTATGAGGTCGTTGTCGCTGACAACGGCTCCAGTGATGCCACGGCAACGGAACTTGAGCCGTTGGGCAGGGGCTTGTTCGGCGAGGCGTTCCACCTGCTGCGTTTTCCGGAAAACAGAAATTTCGGACCGGCCTGCAACGCGGGCGCCTGTGCGGCCGCCGCGCCCCTGCTCTTTTTTCTCAACAACGACACGCTGCTCACGCCCGGCTTCCTTCCACCCTTGCTGAAGGCGTTGGACGACGACCCTTCCTTGGGGGCTGT
>JAITDR010000004.1 GCA_031282465.1 Desulfovibrio sp. | reverse complement strand
GGCCGCTTCGCCGACTTCCCCGACGTCCGCCGGACTGCCGTCCTCCCGCAGCACCAGGACCTTGTTGCCGAAAGGCAGGCCGACGGAACCGGGTTTGCGGACCGCAGGGGGGAGCGGGTTCGCCGTGATTTGGCTGCCTCCTTCGGTGAGGCCGTAAGACTCGATCAAAGGCACTCCCGTGCGCTGCTCAAATTCCCGAAGTACGGGCGCCGGCAGGGCAGAGGAGGCCGAACGGGCGAAGCGCAGGAAAGACAGATCTTCCTTCGGCGGCAAAGGATTGCTCAGCAGAATGGAATAGACGGCCGGGACCGCGCTGAACCATGTCGGTTTTTCCGCGCGCACCCAATCCCAAAAGCGTCCGGCGCTGAAGCGCGGAGGCATGACGACGCGCAGCCCGACATACAGGGGAGTGAGCAGGGTGACGACAAGGCCGTTGATATGATGCAGCGGCAGCACGCAAAGGGCGGTATCGTCGCGTTCCAGGCGGTGCGCTTCCCGAATGTTCCTGCATTCCGCAAGCAGGTTGCGGTGGGTGAGCAGCACGCCCTTGGGCGCGCCGGTGCTGCCGGAAGTGTACATGAGCAGCGCCGTATCGCCGGGGGGATCGGAATGTCGCGACCCGTCCGGAGCAAGCGCGTACAGCAGCATGTCTCCGGGCAGGCACGCCTGGAGCGCCGATGCGGGCCGCACTGTTTCGGGCTCGGGGAATTTTTGCAGTTTTTGCCGCGCTTCCGGAGCAAGCGACCCGGCGGCAAGCAGAAAGCGCGCCCCGGAGTTCTTGCGCGCAATGTCCAGTTCCCGTTCCGAACAATCGGGTCCTACCGGGACGGCGACGCCGCCGGATGCGGCGACCGTGAGAAAGGCAACGGCGGCGGCGGCGCCGTTGTAAAAGAGCAGCAGGACCCTGTCGCCCCGGCGCAGCCCTCGTTGCGTGAGGACATGCGACAAGGCTTCCGCCGCGCGCGCCAGTTCCCCGAAACGCAATGCGGCGCGGGTGTCCGGTTCGGTGATGAAGACGCGGTCGCCGTCTTCTTCGGCCCGCAAGGCTATAAGCCGGCTCAGGTGTCCGTAATGCGTCATGCCGTGACTACTCCGCAATGCCGACTCATGCGGGCTGCCCTTCAGGCGCGGGGCGGAGGCTGAACCGGGCCGTGCCGTCGCGGCGGATCTGTTCCACAAGCCCCAGTTCCCAATCAATATAGCCCTGCATGGCTTCACGGGTATTGTCGGTGCCTTCGTACGGCCGCTTGTAGCAGTCGTCCACCGGGACAAGGGGACGCGCCGGCCCTGTTTCCAAGGAGCGATGCGCCGCCTGCCAGGCCGAGGTGCCGCCGGCAAGGACCGACACCGGGCGGCGCGCCCGGCCGGACAGTTCCGGCGCGGCGAGGGCGGCAAGCATACCGTCCGGAGATGTCAGGATAATACGCGCGGACGCGGGCAGGGAGGGCAGCGCTTCAAGAAGATGCGCACGCGGGCACTGGTAAGCGCCGGGCACATGGCCGGCCGCATAGCGGGTACTGCGCGCCAGATCCAGCACGACCGCCGCTTTTTCGGCCGTCAGGCGCGCTGTTTCCTCTGCAGTGATGAGCATATCGGCCGGACAGGCCCGGTCATGGAGCGGCATTTCCGCCTGCCGCGCGACGGGCCGGAGCCTGTTCCGCAAACCGTCGCGCAACACGGCCGTATGCCGCAGGCCCATTTGTCTGAGCCGGGAAGCCGTCACCAAGGCGCGCACGCCGTCGTCGTCGGCAAGCACGATACGTGCCCCCCAAACGCCGATATATTCGTCGGCGGCCTGCACAAGCTGACCGCCGGGCGCTGAAGAAAATCCGTCCGCCCGTTCGGCGGCATACTCCTCCGGACCGCGCACATCAAAGCGGAACAGGGTTTTGTGCTGCGCTTCCCGTTCCCAGGTCCGCAACTCCGCATCGTCGATGATGCGCACGCCGCAGCGTTCCGCCATGCCGCGCGCCGCCTCCTGCGCACGCCGCAGGTTTTCGGGCCGCACGGTGAGCGGTGCGCGGCGCGCGGCGCCGTATTCCAGGTCAAAACCTGCCGTGACCCAGCCTATGGTGCCGTTGCGAAGGGCGGCCGCGCGCGGGAACAACCCACTGTCGACCAGCGTCTGCGCGGCGATGATGGACCGCGTGCGTCCTGCGCAATGCACGATGACCAGGGTATCGTCCGAAGGCGCAATCTCCTTTGCGCGCAGCAGCAGATCCGCTCCAGGGGCGTTGATTGAGCCCGGCAGAGTCATAACGGCGTATTCATTGAACGGACGTACGTCCAGCAGGGCGACGTCCGCCCCGGAGTCGAGCAGTGCCTTGACTTCCGCGGCGGACAACGACGGCGTTCCGGCGAAATGGTCCACCCATTCGCCGAAGGCCTTGGAAGGAACATTCACATCGCGAAACAGTTCTCCGCCGGCGTCGAGCCATTCTCCCAAGCCGCCTGTGACTATCGCGACGGCGCTGTATCCCATATGGTTAAGGCGCGCGGCGGCTGTTTCCGACAGCCCCCGACCGCCGTCGAAAAGCAGGACCGGCACGGTCAGGCGCGGGACCAAACGGGTGATGTGCAGTTCCAGTTCTGAAAGCGGCAGCGAAACAGCCTGCAGGGGGTGTGCCCGGCTGAACGCGCCTTCCCCGCGCACATCAAGGAAAGCGAATTCCCCGGCTGTTGCCGTCAAGGCCCGGACTGCCTCCGGGGTCATCCTGTTCAACGGCGAATGCGGCATGCCCGTATCTCCTCCTGTTCGTCGGCGAATACCGGGAAACAGGGCACGAGCAAACGTATTCTTTTGCATATGCTTATATCACCGGGGATATATGAAAGTAACGACGTGTCTTTTTGCCGAGGCTCCGCCTCGTGCGGAAAGTACTGTCGAGAGCGGGGCTGTGAAGAGGGAACAGGAAACGGCCGGGCGGTAGAGCCGCTCAAATGCGTACGTTACGTCCGATTGTGACGGGCGTGCGGGTGCAGGCGGATTTGACGGCGAAGCGGACGTAGGATAGACCGTTCGGCGGGCAATCCTCCGAGTCTATGATAAGGAGGTGCCGCGAATGGAGCAGTTTCTCCTCAGCGTCCTGTCCGCAGTGGCGGCAGGCGTGATTACGGCAGTAATCGTAAGCCGTTTCAAACG
>JAITDR010000197.1 GCA_031282465.1 Desulfovibrio sp. | reverse complement strand
GGAACGGCTGCGCGCCTCTCCGACCGCCCGCGCCGTGCTCATCAATTCCGGCCAAGCCAACGCCTGCACCGGCGAAGAAGGCATGCTCCGCTGCCGGCAAAGCCTGGAAATGACCGCTTCCCTGTTGGACATCAACCCCGACGACATACTCCCGGCCTCAACCGGCGTCATCGGCGCGCAGATGGACATGCAGGCGTGGGAACGCGCTCTGCCGGCCCTTGCGCAAAATCTCGGCCGGGCGGCACTTGAAGACTTCGCCTCCGCAATCATGACCACCGACGCCTTTCCCAAGTACGCGCGGCGCACACTGCGCATCGGCAACGAACAACCCGTCGGGATTGCCGGGGCCGCCAAGGGCGCGGGCATGATCTGCCCCAACATGGCGACCATGCTCGCCGTTGTATGCTGCGACGCCGTGATAGACCCCGGCGAATGGCGGGCCTTGCTCGCAAAAGCTGTTGACGTGAGCTTCAACCGGGTCAGCGTGGACGGCGACACCAGCACCAACGACACCCTCTACGGTCTGGCCAACGGCGCGTCGGGCGTGAGCATTTCCGGCGCGCGGACGGCGATGCTCGAAAAGGTCCTGACCGAAGTGCTCGAAGAATTGGCCTATATGCTGGTCAAAGACGGCGAAGGGGCGACCAAGGTCATGCATATAGATATCGTCGGCGCGGCAAACGACGCCGATGCTGAACGGGCCGCGCGCGCCGTGGGCGGTTCCCAACTGGTCAAAACGGCCATGTACGGCAAAGACGCCAACTGGGGACGCGTGATTTGCGCCCTGGGCCGCTCCGGAGCGGCATTCAACCCCGGCGACGTAGTGTTCGGACTCTGCGGCGTGGTGATGTTCTCCGACGGCAAGCCGTCACCCCATAACGAAGAACTGCTCACCTCCGCTTTGGAACAGCGCGATATACGCATGGAACTGCGCCTGGGCCGCGGTCCGGGCAAATACCGGCTTCTGGCCTCCGACCTGACGCACGACTACGTGAGCATCAATTCGGACTACCGCAGTTAGGAGAGTGTAATAACGCGGTTGCGTTTCCTTCAGCCGGTCAGTGCGGATTTTTTGTAGGCTGTGACGCCGGCGCGGCCGCGTACGGGTGCGGCAAAGTCGTCGACAGACGCGGCGACGGCCGGGATCGGGCCGCGCAGGCCGACGCCGGCCGTTGCCACACGGCGTCCGGCAGCCGTATCGGCCGCAGCCGCGCGAGCCTCAGGCAACTCGGCTATTTCGGCATAGGCGCCCCTGATTCCCGAAAGAATCTTGATGACCTCGTCAATCATTGCCGGGTCCTTTTTCAGGTTGGCCCGCACCAGATGATTGCTGCAGAAGCTGTAGAGGCTGCGCAGATTGACAGCGAGGTCTCCTCCCTTTTCCAAGTTCAGGGAACTTGACAGTTCGTTGAGGATGTCCAGGGCGCGGGAAACGGCTATGCCTTTCCCGGCCATATCCCCTTTGGCCAGACCGACTTTGGCCGTGACCAGAAATTTGACGGCCGCGTCGAAGAGCATGACCACAAGGTCGCCCTGTGATGTTGTGGAAACCTGTGTCTTGAAATAGCTTTGCGCTGCCGGCTGCATGGTGTCTCCCTTGTGTGTTCCGTATGTTAACTGCTGCTGCTGCCCTTGGGCAGTTGCGCTATCTGGCTGGTCAAATCCGTCTGCATCTGCTGATAGCGGGCCAGTGTGGCTTCCAGACGCGAGAACTTGAGAATCATGTTGCGCTCCCAGCGTGACAGTCGCTCGTCCTCTTTTTTGATTTTGTCGTCTATGCCGTCGATAATCTTATCGTAGTTGCTTTCAATGGTCTTCAGGGTGCCGTTGGTCCCGAGCATCCCTTCCGTGCCTTCCATGAGACCCAGCAGTTCAGCGATTTTCCCTTCCTTGATGCTGACGCTGCCGCTGTAAGGGGTCACCGATGCCGTGAGATTGGTCACCGTGATCAGCAATCCCTTGGAATCTCCTTCGTTTGAGGTAATGGTGTGGTTTGCGTTGTCGACGATTGCGTCCTTGCCGCCTATGCGTGCATTGACGATGTTGCCCGACGCGTCTATCTCATAGGAAACATCGAACGTTCCGGCCTTGGTGATGCCGGTGATCATGGAGTCGAACTGAAAGTCGTCGGAATTGCTTGAGCCTTCCCCGCGGACGGTGAACAGCCGGGCAACGGCTTCGGGGTTGTCGGCCAGGGCCTGATCCAGGGTGAGAGATCCCTTGTCGCCGAGCATGTTGATTGTCAGAAGGCCGAAAGTCGCTTCGCCTTCCGTGGCATTTGTATAGATGCCGATCTGGGAAAGAGAGGAGAAAATGTCTCCGACCGTGTTTCCTGCGGCGTTCGTGCTGCGCGGGACAAAGCCCTTGGCCATACCCGCCACGGCTTCCTTCAGGCGTGATTCCACCAGTTGTACGCCGTAGTTGCCCGTGAGTACCCCGCCTTTTTGCATTTCAAACTGGGAAACGGCATACTCGGGATCCAGCACCTCCTTGGAGTCGTCCACCTTCGTGAAGCTCGTCAGCAGGGAGCGGAACGTGTTCACGGCATCCACAAAGGCGTAAATGTTTTCCTTCATGGTTTCGATGTCGTTGCCGACGCCGATGTTGGTCGTGCCCACGTCAAGCAGCGTAAAGGTTATGCCGGGGACAACCTTGCCGGCCTCCAGGGTATTGCTCGGCACTTCGAGCCATTTGTTCGGGTCGGTGGGGTAACCGTTGATCCGCACCTGCGCGTTCTCGGCCTGACGCATGTCCCAACCCGACCCTGCGGCGGGCGAAGGCGGTAC
The DNA here is from genome assembly GCA_031282465.1 of Desulfovibrio sp. Taxonomy (GTDB): domain Bacteria; phylum Desulfobacterota; class Desulfovibrionia; order Desulfovibrionales; family Desulfovibrionaceae; genus Frigididesulfovibrio. Next base: position 1,440 of record JAITDR010000197.1, on the reverse strand, counting down.
ATAGGCAAATTCGGTAAGCGTGCCGTCGCCCACAGTCAGGCGGTGGACCGTCTCTTTCATGTCCATCTTGAGATAATATTTGCCCGTCCCCGCGTCCTGTTCAATTTGGACGTCCGCCCCTGATCCCAGCTTGGTACGCAGGGCGTTGCGCAGATCCAGCAGCCTGGTGTTTTCGTCCACGTCTATGGCAATCGTAGATGTCGAGCCGTCCGACGAGGTTATGTCGAAGGTAAAGGTTCCGGCGTCGGCTGAGGTCGGCGAGTCTCCCAACACTTTTGAGTCGACGCTGTCGAAAAACGTCAACGAGGGCGGAGAGATACCGTCCACAATCAGCATGTCTCTCAGAGAAGCCGAGGCGGTGGTAGTGAAATTTCCGGGGGTAAAGACGGTGTTTGGCCTGAGCAGTTTGAATTCACCGGTCCCCGCATCAAAAGAGGCGACGCCCGGCGTCTGAGCGTTGATGCCGTTTACCAGATCGTCCAGGGTTGCGCCGTCCTGGAGGTAGACGGTGCGTTTGATGCCGTCGACGGAGTAGACGAAGGTTTGTTCCTCGCCAGAATTGTTGACGATATCGTTGAGTGCCGTATAGTTCGTGGAGAGCTCGGCAAAATTTTCTCCCGTGTCGTAATTGCCGTTCTGCAGACTGATGTCCAGGCCGGCAAGACCGCTGGTGCTCTTGATGACCAGAATGTTGTCGCGGCCGGTATCCATGCCGCGCAACTGAAAAATGACGCCGTTTGCGCTTTGCAGCGTCTGGGCGCGTACGCCGAGGTTCCCCGAATCGTTGTTGATGATTTTGAGCATGCCCTCCACGGTCGTGCCCGCCGGCACGTTGACTGTGCGGTCTTTGCCCTGATAGGAATAGGTTATGCTGCCGCCGCCTGTGCTGATTACGTCCTGCGGGGTAGCCAGCCCCGTGTCCTTTGTCCATGTGCCGGCGGCAGCCAGGCGGTTGACTTCCACCGTATAGGAGGTGTTCGCGGCGTCGGCGCCTGCCTTGGCGACGGCGACTGTGGGCTGCGTGCTCGTCGTGCTTTTTACCAGGAACTTGTCCATGGTATTGAGCTTGTTCAGGGCCGTCTGCAGGTTCATCAGGCCGCCGCGCACCTCCTTCAAGGCGTCGAGGCGCGTCTGCCAGTCGCTTTTCCAGCGCAGAAACTGCGTGGCCTGCCGCTTTTCCACCTGATAGAGCTTGTCTATCATCTCATCAAAGTTATAATCGCTTCCCAAGCCCGAGATGCGGAGGGAACCTGAAGCGTACTGAACCATAACGAAACTCCGAAAGGGAAAGAATTGCCTGTTTGCCCCCGCAGGGGGCTCCGCACTCACAGCAAGCAATATCAATGCCGGCGCGGGCGTCCGCGGCAATGTCCCTGCAGGTATTATCGGCGGATCAGAAGAAAGTTTTAGAGCGGACCGACATTGACTTTGTACGCCTCC
>JAITDR010000124.1 GCA_031282465.1 Desulfovibrio sp. | reverse complement strand
CATGGTAAACATGAACTGCATGGGACGCTCCTGTGTGTTTGGGCCTGCCGGCGCTTTCGGACCGGCAGACGGTTAAAAAAAAACCGCGGGCTGGTCCCGCGGTTTACCGACTGTCGATCGCTGTGTTTCGTCTGATCAACGCGCGCGATCGCCTGAACCCCGGGCCAAGCCGTACCAAGGGAAACGCCACCAGCCGGCGTTCGGGAAAAGGGCGATCATCCGTGCGCTGCTCATAAATTCCTGATTCACTGTCGCTTTATTGTTCCGACGTTGTGGAATGGCTGTTATCGCGCCCGGTCCCGGCCGTCAAGAAAAAAATTTGCACAGAAAAATGCGGTTCAATCAACGAGCCTGTGACAAAACCTGCCTATGTCGTAAGGAATTTCCCGCAAGACCGACGATGCGCTGCGGAGCAGGTTCAGCACGTCGTCCCCGGAATGCCCGCGCACGGCGATGCGGCACACGGCTCCCGCTCCGCCCGGCAGGTTCGCCCCCCTGTAGGTGGTGAAAAAGACGCGAAAACCGGCCCGGCGTCCTTCTTCGCGCGCGACGGCGTTGTAATCGCCCCAAGGCCAGCAGAAACTGACCGGAGCATATCCCAGGCGGGCGAGGCACTGTTCCCGGCAGGCGGTGAATTCCGCCGCCAGTCTGGCCCGGTATTCTTCTCTGCTTTCCCGCACTCCGATGCAGGGCAGGCTGTTGACGGTTTCGACGACAAGCCGGCGATTTTTTTCCTGCGACAGGAAGCTCTGCGCCTCTTTGGCCTGTTGCGGAACAAGGTTGCGGATCAGGTCAAACAGTTCCGGCACCGGCGTAAAGCCCCTGTGCGTCAGGCCGTGGTCCAGGGGGAAGTGCGGAAACCCCCAGGGAACGACATACGGCGGCACATCGAAAAAGGAATAGCGGTCGTTGGGCCGGTACAGCCGGTCGAAACGCAAATCCGTCACCACCCGGCCGTGCGTCATGGAATGCGGAGCAATGTCCACGGCGCCCTTTTGCCGCACTACGCCGATTTCTTTCCACGAGCAGAAAATAATCGGGGACACCAACAGACCCTGCCGGTTCCGCACGGGAGCGCGCGCGTCCAGGTTCGGCAACCGCGCGGGCGTTGCTCCGTCCGCCGCGCTTGCTTCGGCGGTCGGGCGCAGAACATCGCCGTCATCCAGCAGGCCGAGTACCGGAAAAAGAACGCCGCAGTGCCCGTAACGCCGCAACAAAGGTTCAGCGTAAACGTAGTTGTCCAGATACCCGTCATCGAAGGTAAACAGGCAGACCTTGCGGGGCAGGCGGCGCCGGCGGAGAAAATACGCTTCGGCTTCTTCCAGAGAGATGCCGCGCCATCCCGCCTCGGCCGGTACCCGGCAATGCTCCTCAAAGACTTCCGGTGCAACGCAGAGCCGATGCGGATGGCGGCTGACGGAATGGTACATCAGGACGGGCAACGAAAACAGCATGGGTCTCGGAACTCACATTGTCACAGCCTCTCCGTCCGGGAGAGGCGCTGCTGTTTCAAAGCCCGACGGATCAGGGTAATACGCCTCAAGCAGTTCGCGCAGGTCGCGTCGCCACTGCCCGTCGTCCGCATCGGGGCGTTGTCCGGGCGCTCCGTTACGCACGGGCGCGGTATGTCGCTCTCCGCGGCGATCCCTCGTCTCGCGGCCGCCCACATCGTTGATACAGAAAAACAGCGGCGGGGCGCCGTCCCGGCGGGATTGCAGAACGGCCTTGTAGTACGCCGCCCTGTCCCTGCGCCGCGTCTGGACATAGTAATACCGTTCATCGCAGGGAACCAGACGTTTTTTATGGTACAGCAGCAGCGGCAGGGCGTGCGAATACAGAGCCAGTTCGCCGGTGGTGCGGAACCTGTTGCCGGCGAACCCTTCAATAACGTCCTTATAAAACGCGAAGGCTTCGGCAGCGTTGCTCCGTGTCTGGGGATAGGGTCCGTGGGCCGTGATGAATTTCGGGTCCGTGGGCACTCCCCGCTCCCGCAGAATGCGCAGGGTATTGAAATAGGACTGCGCGTGCGGGGTTTTTGTATAGGCATAGCCGAACAGGCGGCGTTTGCGCCAGTCCGTAAACGCCAGGGGCAGGCCGTTGGGGGTGAAAAATTCCGTTTTTCGGCAGGGTCGAGCCAGGAACACGTCGTCATTCAGGTAAATGTAGTGTTCCGCCAGCCCGGGAATTTCGTGCAGCCACGCCTCAATGACGTGGGAATTGAAGGTAGGCAGGAAGCGGGCCGGGATGAATTCCGTATGGTCCGCAACGCGGACGGAAGGATGGTCCCGCTTGAGCCAGGCGGGAATCTGCCGGTCCGTTGCCAGGATGACGGAGCGTACCCAGGGGGCGCAATGTTCCAGAGCCCGCAGGGAGTAGCGCAATTCCTCGTTGTCGCGAAAGCGGGCCTGCTCCAGCCCGTTTTCATGGATATCCCGCTGTTCCCGCAGGTAACGCGCCCTTTCGGCGGCGTGCGCGGGGTCTGCGCCGTCCACCCAAGTATAGACGACATCGACGGGAAAATCCGGTCGGCCGCCGTGAAAGACGCGTTTTTCCAGTGACGGCATGAAGTTGCCGCAAGGGGCGCAGCCGCCGGAGGC
>JAITDR010000068.1 GCA_031282465.1 Desulfovibrio sp. | reverse complement strand
ACGGCCTTCTATGAAAGCGGCCTGGACGCGACCATAGTCGGCGGACGCTACGGTCTGGGTTCCAAGGAATTCACGTCAGCCATGGCCAAGGCGGTGTACGACAACCTGCGCGGCAGTTCGCCCGTGAACGGTTTTTCCGTCGGTCTGGAAGACGATGTGACCTTCCTTTCCCTGCCGGTGGAAGAGGAAATCGACACTGTTCCCGAAGGCACGGTACAGTGTAAGTTCTTCGGCCTGGGCGCGGACGGCACAGTGGGCGCGAACAAGCAGGCCATCAAGATCATCGGCGACAACACCGACCTCTATGCGCAGGGTTATTTCGCCTACGATTCCAAAAAATCCGGCGGGTTCACCGTTTCCCACCTGCGTTTCGGCCCCAACCCCGTCACTTCCACGTACCTGCTGCGTCAGGCCGACTATGTGGCCTGCCACAACCCGGCATACGTCCATCTGTACGACGTGCTGGAAGGCATCAAGGAAGGCGGGGTCTTCGTCCTGAACACGCACTGGTCCGAAGAGGATCTGAACAAGGAACTGCCGGCCGCCATGCGCCGGATCATTGCCTCCCGCAAGCTGAAATTCTATACCGTGGACGCCGTGAAAGTGGCCGGGGACCTGGGACTCGGCGGGCGCATCAACATGATTATGCAGACGGCCTTTTTCAGGCTGGCCAAGGTGCTGCCCTTTGAACAGGCCATGGCCCTGCTCAAGGATTCCATCAAGGAAGCCTACGGCGGCAAGGGCGAAAAGGTCGTGAACATGAACATCGCCGCTGTGGACAAGGCCGCGGGCGCTCTGGTGGAAGTCAAGTATCCCGCTTCCTGGGCCTCCGCAGAAGATGCCGCGGCTTCCTGCGCATGCGGCTGCACGTGCGGCTCGGAGGATGACGAATTCGTCAGCGACGTGGTTCGCCCCATCCTGGCCCAGAAGGGCGACACCCTGCCCGTGTCCGCCTTTAGCCCGGACGGCATCTGGCCCCTGGGCACCTCGGCCTGCGAGAAACGCGGCGTGGCCATCAACGTGCCGCGCTGGATTCCCGAAAACTGCATCCAGTGCAACCAGTGTTCCTTTGTATGCCCGCATGCGGCGATTCGCCCCGTGCTGGCCTCCGAAGAGGAACTCGAGGGGGCGCCCGCGTCCTTCGTCACCGTCAAAGCCAACCGCAAAGAGGTCAAAGATCTCAGATACCGCATGCAGGTCTATGCGGAAGACTGTCTGGGCTGCGGCTCCTGTGCCGACACCTGCCCGGCCAAGACCAAGGCCCTGGAAATGCATCCGCTGGAAGAAGAAAGGGCCGCACGGACCGCCGACCTGGCCTTTGCCCGAGAGCATATCAGCGTCAAGAGCGACCTTATTCCGCGCAACAGCCTGATCGGTTCCCAGTTCCAGGAACCCCTGCTGGAGTTCTCCGGGGCCTGCGCCGGTTGCGGCGAAACGCCCTACGTCAAGCTCATCACCCAGCTGTTCGGTGAACGCATGCTGATTGCCAACGCCACGGGATGTTCCTCCATCTGGGGCGCTTCCGCGCCTTCCATGCCGTACTGCGTGAACAAGGACGGTTACGGCCCGGCTTGGGGCAATTCTCTGTTTGAGGACGCCGCGGAATACGGCTACGGCATGAACATGGCCGTGAGCCAGCGCCGGGCGAAGCTGGAAGACCTGGCCCTCGAAGCTCTCAAGGGCCCGGCTCCGCAGGAAATCAAAGCCGCCCTGCAGGGCTGGGTGGAGAACAGGGACGACGCCGTGCTCTCCAAAAAGTACGGAGAAGATTTCGCGGCGGCGCTCAGCAGCGACATAATGCACGTCGACCCGCTGCTCATGGAAATCTTCGAGATGGCCGACATGTTCACCAAAAAATCCCTATGGGTTTTCGGCGGCGACGGCTGGGCCTACGACATCGGCTACGGCGGTTTGGACCATGTGCTGGCCTCGGGCGAGGACATCAACATCCTGGTGATGGATACGGAAGTGTATTCCAATACCGGCGGGCAGTCGTCCAAGGCTACGCCGCTCGGCTCTATAGCCAAGTTCGCAGCCTCGGGCAAAAAGCTGCCTAAAAAGGACCTCGGGGCCATGGCCATGAGCTACGGCTACGTCTATACGGCCTCCGTATCCATGGGCGCGGACAAAAACCAGGTGGTCAAGGCATTCCTCGAAGCCGAGGCCTACAAGGGCACCTCGTTGATCATCGCCTATGCCCCCTGCATCAACCAGGGCATCCGCAAAGGCATGGGCAAGAGCATGGAGGAAGGCAAGGAGGCCGTGAAATCCGGCTACTGGCCCCTGTACCGCTACAATCCGGCGTTGGCCGAGGCAGGCAGGAATCCGCTGCAACTCGACTCCAAGGCTCCGGACGGCACGATTCAGAAATTCCTGGCCGGAGAAAACCGCTACGCCCAGCTTGAGCAGATAGATCCCGCGGAGTCGAAACGCCTGCGCGGACTGCTGGAAAAGGAATACACGGAACGCTTCTACAGGCTGAAGCAACTCGCCGACCTGCCGCCGTTGTCCGAAGTGATCAAATCCGCCGGCTGACGCATGCAGCCGATTTTCCGGAGGGCGCCCGAGCGGCGCCCTCCGTTTGGGGAAACACAGGGTTCTACGGGGCGTCGCCCCTCCGATAAAGAATACGGCACTGTAACATGTAACAAATGGAGACGAAGGTATGCCTATCAATCCGACCCTTGTGAAAGAATTTGAGAGCATCACGGGCAAAGAGCAGGTCTTGACGGAACCGGCCGACCTGCAATGCTATTCCTATGATGCCGCCGTTCTGTCCCCGGTCATGCCCGCGCTGGTCGTGGCGCCGACCACCCAGGAGCAACTGTGCAAAGTCGTCAAACTGGCCTACGACAACGGCCTGCCCATTACCGTGCGCGGCTCCGGAACCAACCTGTCCGGCTCCACCATACCGCAGGGCGACGGGATGGTTATCCTGACCAACAGGCTGAACAAAATCCTGGAGATCAACGAAGAGGACCTCTATGCCGTGGCCGAGCCGGGCGTAGTGACCGCGCAGTTCGCCGCGGCCGTTACGGCCAAAGGGCTGTTCTATCCTCCCGATCCGGGTTCACAGTCGGTGTCCACGCTGGGCGGCAATGTGGCCCATAACGCAGGAGGATTGCGCGGCCTGAAATACGGCGTGACCAAAGACTACATCATGGGTATGGAAGTGGTCGATTACAGGGGCGAGCTTATCAAGACCGGCTCGCGCACGGTGAAGTACGTCACGGGCTACAATATGGCGGCCTTGATGTCGGCTTCCGAAGGCACGCTCGGCGTGTTTTCAAACATCATCATCAAGCTCGTGCCTCCGCCGAAGGCATCCAAGGCCATGCTTGCCGAGTTCGACGACGTGAACAAGGCTTCCGAAGCCGTGGCCGGCATTATCTCCGGGCACATCGTGCCCTGCACCTTGGAATTTCTGGATCAGAACTGTATCCGTTATGTGGAGGCCGACACCAAGGCCGGGTTGCCCGTCGATGCGGCGGCCATACTGTTGATTGAGGTCGACGGCGGGCATCCGCTGCTTGTGGAGGAAGACGCCGACAAGGTCATGGCGGTTTGCCGCAAGTGCGGCAGCACCAACATCCGCATCGCGCAGAACGCCGAGGAAAAATTCAAGATTTGGGAGGCGCGCCGCGGTGCCCTGCCGTCCCTGGCCAGGGCAAGGCCGACGACCGTGCTGGAAGACGCCACCGTGCCTCGTTCGCAGATTCCGGCCATGGTCGCTGCCGTCAATGCCATAGCCAAAAAATACTCCCTGGATGTCGGAACCTTCGGCCATGCCGGGGACGGCAACCTGCACCCGACCATCCTCTGCGACCGCCGCAACAAGGAGGAATTCGCGCGCGTGGAAGCGGCCGTGGATGAAATTTTCGACGTCGCCCTGCAACTCAAGGGGACCCTGTCCGGCGAACACGGCATAGGCAAGGCCAAAGCCAAGTGGATGGAAAAGGAGACCAACCGCGCCACGATAGAATTCAACAGGAATCTGCGCCGGGCTCTTGACCCCAAATTGCTTTTCAATGCCGGCAACAAGTTCGTTTAGGAGGCCGCGATGTCCGAAAGCACACCCACTTCGCAGCCGGTTTCTTCGACATTGAAGGCTCTTGCCGACAAACTTCTGAAACTGGACGATCTTTTGATATCCTGTATGCGTTGCGGTTTCTGTCTTGCCGTATGTCCCGTCTACGGCGCGACCATGAAGGAGCCGGACGCCACCAGGGGCAAGATCGCCCTGCTGGAATTTCTTTCCCGGCATATGATCAACGACCCGGAAGCGGTCAACGACAAGCTGACGCGTTGTCTGCTGTGCGGCTCCTGTCAGGCCGTGTGTCCTTCCGGGGTGAAGATCATGGACATTTTTCTCCATGCCCGGAGCATAGTGCGTGAGTATCTGGGGCTGAGCGCGACGGAGAAGTTGATTTTCCGCAGCCTTCTGGGTCGGCCCAAACTGTTCAACGCCCTGCTCGGCTTGTCCGCCAAGTTCCAGGGACTCTTTTTGAGGGAGGCGGATTCGGCTTTGGGCACGAGCAAGGCGCCCATGCTGAGTTCCTTTATCGGCGAGAGGCATTTTCCGCGTCTGGCGGACCGCTCGTTTCAGTCCAAGGTTCCCTCTCTGGACGAGCCGGCCGGGTCAAGCGGCCTGCGTGTCGCCTTTTTCCCCGGCTGCGTCTCGGACAAGCTGTTCCCCGATGTCGCCGATGCCACGCTCAAGGTGTTCCGCAAGCACGGGGTAGGGGTCTTTATGCCGGCGGGTTTGGCCTGTTGCGGCATCCCTGCCCTCTCCGGCGGCGACATGGCCGCGTATCACGCCATGGTCGGGCAGAATCTGGCCCTGCTCGGCGGCGCGTCCTTTGATCGGCTGGTGACGCCCTGCGGCACCTGTGCGGCCACTATCAAGGAGTTCTGGCCCAAGCTCGCGGACGGCTATACGGAGAAGGACAAGGCCCTGGTTCGGGACTTGCACGCCAAGACCACGGATATTACGGCGTTTCTGAGTGACGTGCTCAGGGTCGATCTGCCCGCGGCTTCCGGGGGCAAAACGCGCGTAACCTACCATGATTCCTGTCATCTGCGGAAATCGTTGGGGATATTCGCCCAGCCCCGGTCCATACTCAAATCCCTGCCGGGCCATGAGTATGTGGAGATGGCGGAAGCCGAGCGCTGTTGCGGCAGCGGCGGCAGTTTCACGCTCAAGCACTACGATTTGTCCAAGCAGATAGGCAAACGCAAGCGCGACAACATTGTCGCCGTGAAACCGGACATCGTGGCCGCGGCCTGCCCGGCCTGCATGATGCAGCTTATGGACATGCACTCGCAGCACGGAGACAGGGTCAAGGTCCGGCATGTGGTCGAGTTGTATGCCGACGCGCTTTGATGCCGGTGCGTGACGCCGCGGCGATTTGACCTCGACGCGCTTCGACAACGGTGCGCGGTGAAGCCGGAGCGATCCGGCGCAGACGCGCTTCGGCGCCGGGGTACTCCGACGATGTGAGGAGTGCCCTGGTCGTACTTGCGGCACGCAGACATGACCGGGCTTTTTTGCGGCGGTGCAGCACATGCGCATTGACCTCCGCGGACTTTTGCGATAGTTGGTTTCCGCGATACGGGTCGTTAACTCAGTAGGTAGAGTATCTGCCTTTTAAGCAGAGAGTCGCAGGTTCGATCCCCGCACGACCCACCAATTTCTTCCCCGAGAAAGTCCCGCAAAGCCTGAAAAGCCTTGCGGGACTTCACTTTTCCCAAGGTCGATAATCCTGCATAGCCCCACAAAGCCCCTTGGCATATACCAGCAGTGCTGGTATTTTTGCTGGCATACGGCGTTCCGTTAAGGGGAGTACCAGCGATGTATTTGCTTTGCCCACCAAGGCTTTCCGGGCGTTGCCGGCATTCTGCGGAATGGTCGGAGTTCAGTCTTGACGGCAAAGATCCTGAATGGCGCATCCCGTCTGAAAAGATGAAGATGAAGGTACAGCACATTGTACCTCTGGCCCGGCAGGTAGTCGAAATCCTCAAAGACCTTCACCAGTACACGGGGCATACTTCCTACCTGTTCCCGAGTATGCGAGCCGGCACGGCCCCTATAAGCGATATGACCCTGCTTGCCGGGCTTCGACGCCTCGGCTACTCCAAAGATGACATGACCGTCCACGGCTTCCGGAGCATGGCCGCCTGAGGTAGGTCGTCAAATTCAACTCCGGCGCAGGCATGGCCCTCGCAGCCTGCAGGTGCGAAAACTTACTCCGGGTGACAGGCTGCCTGCGGGATCGCCTCGGCCCGCCCGAAGGGTAAGACGACCGCCCCGACAACGGGGCTTTTCAGCATGCGGCGCGCCTGTCCGGCATAGCGGACGCCTGGCCGGAGCAACTCCATAAGAATGTTTGACGGCAAGCTCCTTTTAAATTAGTCTAGACATATATCCAGCTATTAAGGAGTTCTCATGCTTGAAGTTGCTCTATATGAGGCCAAGAACAAGTTAAGCGGGTTACTTGATGAGGTCGCCGCCGGCAAGCAAATCACAATTACCCGCCGCGGCAAGGCTGCCGCGCGGCTCGTGCCGGCCGACCAAGGCTTTGATCGTGCCAAAGCCGCGCAAGCGGCTAAAACACTTTTTGAAATTCGCAAAGGGGTCACTTTGGGCGACTTGTCCATTAAGGAACTGGTCAACGAGGGACGACCGTGAGCTTCGTTGTCGACAGCTCCATTGCCTTGACTTGGTGCTTTGAGGATGAATCGACCCAGGCCGCTGATGCTTTACTTGTACGGTTGACCAATAAAGGTGCCCATGCGCCGTCCTTGTGGCCTTTGGAAGTACTCAACGCCTTGGTGACGGCTGAGCGGCGCGGACGTATTACCTCAAAAGCGCGTCATGAGCGGATCGCACTTCTTCGCGCTTTGCCGATTATCCTCGACACGGAAACCGCCGGGCAGGCTTGGACAATCACAAATCTCCTGGCAGAACGGCACTCCCTCACGCTTTATGACGCTGCCTACCTTGAACTGGCTCAGCGCCTTGACCTGCCGCTTGCCACGCTGGACATCGATTTGCGGGCGGCGGCAAACGTACTTGGCGTGCCGCTTATGGGAAGTACCGCTGATTAACAAAAAAATCGTCTTTACGGATAAGTTTTGAGCCCACTGTCACATCGTGGATATTGGCGGCTGTGGTTTCCATCATCTGCCTCCATATTACCACACTGCTGTCCGCTTGGCTATCACTATGTGGGAATTAAATCAGCGTTTCCTTAGAAATTTTCTAGACCCCTGTGCGCGGTTACCCTGACTCAGTGGTTCCCCAGATCAATAATTTCACAGTCCTACACTGTGCGTATTTGCTGTACTCTGCCCCCAAGATCGGATTATCAGGTAAATACTTTCTTATTATGTCCAATTCAAGACGGCACAAACTTTCGAATAGAATTCTGCACATAGTCACATGGCAGTTTGGCATCTTCAATACCTTTATTGATGCGTACGATATATTCAGCTTTTGGCGATCCTTCTTCTTCAATCGGATCAACGTAGACAATACAGGTTAGCAATGACTCATTGATTACAATACCGTGCATTTTCTTCAGATAAGAACCGCTGGTAACTCCTTCGTACTGGTCAAGAGTACGTTCATCTGACTCAGATATTTCGTATACAGTACCATACACTATACTTTGAGGTGATTTTACAATATTGGCATAGCCGCGAGACGAGATAATCCAACGATAATGCTTTAGGACGCCATTTCCTACAATTTTGTGGTTGGGACACCTTTTCTGCATTTGCTTAATACACATATTTGAGCCATATGCAAAGTAAAACTTCATATCGTTACCCACTTCCCAGCTGGCACGAATAGTCGCTCTATTCTAATTTCAAGCTATCGCCTTCCAATTTCATTGATCTCACCCGAACTTCCTCCTGACGGGACGGGTATTGGGAATATGTTCAAGAAAGCTCAATATCGCGTCTTTGCCTATCTGCTTTACAGCGAAATAGTCTGCTTTCTCTTTATCTGGCAGCACTCTCCCTTTCTTTATTGCATTCAGGCGAGCGATCCTGAGTTGAGATTGATCCAGAAATTCACTACATAGATGATGTTCATGGTGTATATGACTGCCGTAAACCCCTCGCTGTCAAGCTCGATTTTTCCGATTCGGAAACTTACCTCCAAACCGCCTTCACCGGCTCCCAGACGCGCGGGATTACCAACAAGCGCTCAGAACCAGAGTGGCCGGACTGGGCAACGACAGGCACAACGTGCACACGCGCCTTCAAAGAGCGTTCTCATGTTAGATGAGCTGTTCGTCACCGAATCCAGGAATCTACCTCATATCGACCGCAGTGCGCTTTTCCGATATGAGAACAAGCGAACCTTGTTGCTGTCGTCCTGGAAAGATGATGCCCCGGTGCGCCTTTCCCTCTGCCGGGTGCATTCCATCACCTCCACAGGTCGAGCTCAAATGAGAGTGAATCTGCCCTATAGGACACCGGGAAAAAATGCTGGTATTTTTGCTGGTATTCAAAAAATAGTACATAATTTATTGCAATAAATACGCTATATTATATGAGTAATTATATAGACGCACGAAAATTCTTCCCCGAGAAAGTCCCGCAAAGCCTGAAAAGCCTTGCGGGACTTCACTTTTGTTGGAACGGCTACTTCAGCGTCCTCTACGTCCTCTACGGAAATCTGCGGATATACCAATGCCGTGCAGGAAGCCGGCTGTTTATCGCGCTGTTCGGCGTTGAAAATATTACGTTTTTCCCCACTGTTGGTTGCAAAAACTTCTTGTGATTGTCGCAGGAGTGTCATTTTTCTCCTTGTCGGCCATGGTATTCAGGTTTCCGAGGTCGACATACGGTTTGAAAAATTTCTCACCTGCAACGCGCAGCCGCCAACAAACCGAAAGTGCAGCCTAATGTGCATTTGAGATGAATTTTCGTGAAGCAACATGCCGTGAACCCTGGAGGAAGCAATGCCGGAAAACGCCGCAGTTATAAGTGCAGTTGTTGAGCATCCGAACCTGGATACCAAACGCGCTCCGATACAACGTTTTCTTTTTTTTGCCTGTTTAGCCGCAACCGTTTGGTATGTTTTTCACTCCATTATGAGTGAAGTTACTGTATCCGATGCCTATGCCGGGGTTTCCGTCACCTGGTTGCCGTATATACTCCTCGGTGCAGCGCTGTTCATCGCCCTGGGGTTTGAGTTTGTCAACGGTTTCCACGATACGGCCAACGCTGTGGCGACGGTTATCTATACCCATTCGCTTCCACCTTCAGTGGCGGTTCTCTGGTCGGGCATATTCAATTTTCTCGGCGTGCTTGTCTCGTCCGGCGCGGTAGCTTTCGGCATTCTTACTCTGCTGCCGGTTGAACTCATTTTGCAGGTGGGCAGCACTGCGGGTTTTGCCATGGTGTTTTCTCTGCTCATTGCCGCTATTATCTGGAATCTCGGCACATGGTGGCTCGGGCTGCCTGCTTCTTCCTCGCACACGCTTGTCGGCTCGATTATCGGAGTAGGGGTGGCCAATGCCCTTATGAAAGGCCGGGACGGCACAAGCGGCGTGGACTGGGGCCAAGCGGCCAAAGTGGGATATTCTTTGCTGCTCTCGCCCATGGCGGGCTTCGTCTGTGCCGCGTTGCTTCTTTTCGCCCTGCGCATTTTTATAAAGAACAGAGCGTTATATGAGGAACCCAAAAGTAACGCGGCGCCCCCCTGGTGGATTCGCTGCCTTCTTATCCTGACCTGCACGGGCGTATCGTTCGCACATGGGTCCAATGACGGGCAAAAGGGCATGGGACTCATCATGCTGATTCTCATCGGCACGGTTCCCACAGCCTACGCGCTGAACCGCGCCGTTCCGGACTACCAGATGGATGCTTTCATCATAGCAGCGCAGGCGACCCGCCAACTCGTGCACGGAACGCCGGAAAGAGATGCTCACGCTGTTTTGACCGAGTATATCAGAACCAAGGAAGTCACCCCCCAGGTGCTTCCCGCGCTCGGCGTCCTGATTGACCGCATTACGGCCAACATCAAAGAAACCGGTTCGCTTTCAAGGCTTGCGCGCGAAAAGGTCTCCAACGTCAGAAACGATATGTATCTGGCTGATGAAACCATCCGTTCCATTCTGGCCGACAGCGGGTTGAAGCTGTCTGAGGAAATGGGGGCGCACTTCAGGGTGCTCAAGACATATTTGGACAGTTCGACCAAGTTCATTCCGCTGTGGGTTAAAATCGCTGTGGCTATAGCTCTCGGCTTGGGGACAATGGTGGGTTGGAAGCGTATCGTGGTGACGGTAGGCGAAAAAATCGGCAAAACCCATCTGACGTATGCACAAGGCGCTTCCGCCGAACTTGTGGCCATGACCACTATTGGAGCGGCGGATATATTCGGGCTGCCGGTTTCAACCACGCATGTACTTTCCTCTGGTATTGCGGGAACAATGGCCGCCAATCGTTCCGGGCTGCAATGGTCAACCGTCAGAAATATCGCTATGGGATGGGTGTTGACCTTGCCCGCGGCAATTTGTCTTTCCGGAACGCTCTTCTGGCTTTTGTCGAAAATAGTGTTTGTTGCCCTACCGGGTTAGTTTGCTTCTTTCGCGGTGTATTCGAAGAGTCTCCCTGAAGGAAAATTGTCCGAACCGTATTGTAAAGGAACTTCTGATGAAAAAGCTTCTTCTGCTGCTCTGCCTGCTGTGTTTCGCCGTGCTTCCCGCGCATGCGGCGGGCTTCATCGCTCCGGGCGACGAACCGGACAGCCTCGTTTTTCTGCCGCCCCCGCCTGCCCCGGACAGCGCCGAATTCTTGCGGGATCAGGCCGTTTATCTGCAAACGCGCAGCCTGAAAGGAACGGAACGCTGGAGTCAGGCGGCCTTTGACGCAGATATCGAGAACAACCGGCAGGACTTCTTCAAGGATGCGCTCGGCTTCTCAATCGACAAACAGCGCACGCCCGCTCTTTACGCGTTGCTGTCCCGCGTCCGCGCCGATTTCGGCGCCGCCGCGCGCTCGGCCAAAGACCGCTATCGGCGCGTCCGTCCGTTCATGTATTTCGGACAGGAAGGGGCAACCTGCGCTCCGGTCTTTGAGGAAGAATTGAAAACAAACGGCTCGTATCCTTCCGGACATACCACGCTGGGCTGGGGCATGGCGCTCATTTTGTCCGAGGTGCTGCCCGCCCGCAAGGACGACATTTTGAAACGCGGATATGAATACGGCATGTCGCGTGTTGTGTGCGGCGTGCATTGGCAGAGTGACGTGGATGCCGGCTTTCTCGTCGGCAGCGCCGTTGCGGCGCAACTGCACAACAGCCGCGAATTTCAGGAACTGCTGCGTAATGCGCAAGCCGAAGTTGCCGCGTTGCAGAATGCGCCGAAGCCGCAATAGCGCATTTCAACGTTTAGGAAGCACTGAATAATTCGCTGTTTTCAGCACCAATTTTTGTGAAAAGGGTCAATTTTTGTAAAATTGACCGGATTTTGGCCTTAATACTGTCATTTGTTCTCTTTTTTTGCCGTGTTTCCGAAAAAGAGCGCACCTGTCCTCAGGCAGGTCGCAATGACATGCCTGCGCGTGCGTACACCAAGAGATTTGTGCAGGCAAACATGGTGTGCAGGCGGTGTGTATTTTTTGCCAAGTCTCGGTACACAGTCTTGGGAAAGCCGAATAAGCGCTTGACGATCAGGAATGAGCGCCGGCAGACCGCCGTCTTCACGTTGCGGCATTATTCTTTTTTTGTAGGAGAACCGGTCATGCTGCGTAAACATGCACTGCTGAAATTTCGTGGAGTTGTTGTACGTTGCACGGCATACGCCGTGATTCTGACCCTGTGCCTGCCTCCCGCCGCGGCGTTTGCTCCCGCGCCGGCGCGGGCCTGGGCGTCCCATGCCGCCTATGTGTTGCAGCGGATGAGCAGCGCCGAGCGTCAGGCCGAGGTTGCGGTATCGGCCAGAGATACATCTTGGGGATATCCAAATCCCAACTCCAATGCCCAAGGCGCTGCCGGTGCCGCCGGGTGGCCCAACGTCACCTACTACTGGACCGGCGAGGCCGTCAGCGCTTACGACGCGGTCGGCATGTACTTGTACGACGGGGGCGGCAGCGGCGTCAGCGGCCACGGCTCGGTTGCCTGCCGCCGGTAGTTTCGCAGGGTATTTTATAAGCGAAGCGCTTCAGCCTTGAGCATTTATATCTGTGCCTTTTTGTCTTTACCCTTACGCTGCGTAAGCGACGACGAAACTCGCCCTGTTTGTCGCAAAAAAGACTGAAACTTGGTGGAGAAATTGACGCAAAAAGGGCGCAAGAGCATGGAAGGTACCGTCTTAAGACAGCCTTCAGGCCGGTGGTTGTAGACTGCGCAGCCTGAACTGAAGACGGGCCGAGGCCGAAAGGTCCCCTCGACCGAGTAGGTATCGGTTTCTTCCTGAAGTATTCTGTCTTCTTCAGCATGAGAAACTGAACACGGTTCCGTAGTGGTAGCAGGGCACCGTCTACGGGAAGGCGATACCCGCATTGCCTTCCTCCAGCGCAACGGGCCAAGTCCGAAGGGTACGATAAACCCCGGTAGACAATCACCTCGTGCTGAAGGCAAATCAACACTTTCAGCACGGGGCGGCAAGGTCGATATCCTGCCGGATTTTCGTCCGGGAACTTCTTTCTCCGCATCTCCTCCAAAGTCCTCTCCGTCGTGACCGACTCGTGCCGCACAGCGGACATGATAGTGAACAGAAGGGTGTGCCTCCCTCTGCAAGTCCGGGACGAGAGCTGCCGTTCAATTGTCTCGTCGTCGCCTCCGGCAAGCAGAAATCCGGTCTTTCCCGCCCGCTGCCTGCAGTCGAAGCGCTCAACTTCAGAAGCGCGGCAACGTTTGCTGAATGCCTCCCGTCAGCAGTAAAAAAGAGTAAATATGAGATGAGGAAAAAAATTTACAGTAAGCTGTTTACAGCAAGTACAAAAATGCGTATGACTCTTTTCGTTGTTCTGCGATGCGCGAAAACTCACGGTAAGGCGTGAATGAAAGTTCACGTGTGCGCGCGGAAAAATTTAACCGGTAATCATGAAACATCCAACAAAAGGAGTCTATATGAGTGATTTTCTGAAAGAGGCGGTGGAGATCGTCAAAGCTCAGGCCGCCGTCAGGTCGATGACGGAAGACGAAATTACGTCGATGGTCAAGAAACTTGCCGCTGATCTCAGCGGACTGGCATGCGGCTGTGATGCGCAAGAAACGGGACAGGCAGCGGCAGAAGATGCAAAAAAAAGCATCAAGGAGCGCAGCATAGTCTGCCTGGAATGCGGCAAGACCTTCAAAATCCTCTCGGCCAAACATCTGGCCCTGCACAGCCTGGACGCGAAAAGCTACAGGGAAAAATGGGGCCTCAAGAAAGGTACGGCGCTGGCGGCAAAATCCCTGCAACGGGATCGCCGCAACAAAATGAAAGAAATGCGGCTCTGGGAACGGCGCGGCCGCGCGAAAACAGAACAAAAGCCTTCCGCGTAGCAACGCCTGCCGGTATCACGGCAAGAGCCCGGAGGCAGGTACTGTACCTGCACTGTGCCCCGGTGTGGCCAATCCCGCCGGGGCGTTCTTTTGCCTATACACAAAAGCAGCCCCGGCATTTTTCAAACGCCGGGGCAACATTGCGGTAAAGACACAAGGAGGTATGTCTTTAGAGAAACTCTAGACAGACTGTCGGCCGATGTCAACACCAAATACCAGCACGTAATGGTCGGTGCTGTACGGCGTCTCCGGCCGGAGAGTACCCCCGGCGCTCCGGGCATCGGGATACACCGCGCGTTACATCAGCATCATTTCATGCAGGGCCGCACCGGGAGGCACCAGGGGCGAAACCTTTTCCTCCTGCGCCGCCTCCACCTCAATGAGGACCGGACCGGGTTCGGCCAGGGCTTTTTCCAAATCCGGGCGCAGGTTTTCCGGCCTGGAAATCCTGTAGCCTTTCATGCCGTAAGCGCCGGCCAATGCCGAAAAATCCGGTTGAAAATTGTCCACCGTCGCCACGTAATTCCTGTTGTAAAACAACTCCTGCCACTGCCGGACCATGCCCAGAGAGCGGTTATTTATCATGAGTATCTTGATCGGCAGGCGGTTTTCCATAACCGTGCCCAGTTCCTGCATATTCATCTGGAAAGAACCGTCCCCGGAGATGTTGACGACCAGGCTGTCCGGCCTTGCCAGTTGCGCGCCCACGGCGGCGGGCAGGCCGAAGCCCATGGTGCCGAGCCCCCCCGACGAGAGGAAACTGCGCGGGCGCGTGTAACAGAAAAATTGCGCGCTCCACATCTGGTGCTGGCCCACATCGGTGGTGATGATCGCGTTGCCGCCGGTCAGGCTGAACAGAGTTTCGATGACCCGCTGCGGCTTGACGGCCCCGCTGCTTTCGCCGTTTTCCGTATAGACGGGGCGGTGCCGCTCCTTGAGTTCCTCCAGGTAGGCAAGCCATGCCGAACGGTCCGTCCGGCGGTCGGCGCCGTATTTGCGGGCGATAAGCGCGCGCAGGTCTTCCAGCGCGCGCTTGCAGTCGGCCACTACAGGCACCTGCACGGGGATGTTTTTGCGTATGGATGTCGGGTCTATGTCGATCTGGATTATCTTGGCCTTGTTCGCGAACTTTTCTATTTCGCTGGTGGAACGGTCGGCAAAACGGGTTCCGGCCGCTATAATCACGTCGGCTTCGCCCGCCGCCTTGTTGGCTGCGGGAAAGCCGTGCATACCGATGAAGCCGAGCCGGAGGGGGTCATCCCCCGGAAACCCGGAAAGTCCCATAAAGGTCGAAACCACGGGTATGGAAAGCTCCCGCGCGAACTGCGTGAGTATTTCCGACGCTCCGCTCGAAACTATGCCCCCGCCGATGATGAACAGCGGCTTTTCCGCCTTGTGAATCAGGTCCGCAGCGCGTTGAAGCTGCTGGAGGTTCGGACTGTAATTGGGACGGTAGGAGCGCATCTCCACGTTTTCCGGCCATACGAATTCGCCGGGGTCGCGCAGCACGTCACGCGGCAGATCCACCAGAACCGGGCCGGGCCGGCCGGATCGGGCCAGAAAAAATGCCTTGCGTATGGTATCCGTTATTTTTCCGGTGTCGTGCACCAGGAAATTATGCTTCGTACAGGGGCGGGTAATGCCGAGTATGTCCACTTCCTGAAAAGCGTCGTTGCCGATAAGGCCGGTGGACACCTGCCCGGTGAGCACGACCAGGGGCGTGGAGTCGGCGCAGGCCGTGGCTATGCCCGTCACTGTGTTGGTCGCGCCGGGGCCGGAGGTCACCAGGCAGACCCCCACGGATCCCGAGGCCCTGGCATAGCCGTCCGCCGCATGCACGGCACCCTGCTCATGCCTGGCCAGAACATGGCGTATATCCGAACGCGCAAGCTCGTCGTACACATCGTACAACGCCCCGCCGGGAAAGCCGAATATAATGCTCACGCCTTCCCTGGCGAGCGACTCCAACAAAATTTTCGCACCGGTCATGCCGATCATCCCTTGTGTGGTTACCGGAACAAGCAAACCGCAAACCGCAACCCGCGCCGCGGCAATCCCGCCCGCTGTTCCGCAAAGTACTAAGACATAGCCGGACTTGACCGTTTTGTCAAAAACGCCGGCGGCGCTTGCCGGTAAAAAGCGGTGGCGTTCCGACCCGGAATACAGTAGGCTCATGTATCTCTTGTTCAACCGGGGAAGGGGCCGCCGAAACGGTATGCTCCGCTTCACCGGGAGTCGATACGGTCTCTCTCCCGCAGGCGGGTTTTCGCAACCGAAAAGAAAATTTTGTTTTAATACGGCGAGGTGTGACATGCTGTCCGGAAAAATTCTTGCAGCGGTCGCCACGGCGGCGACGGTGTTTTTCTTCGGCACGACCCGTCCGGCAACGGCCGACGTGGTCCTCTATTCCTCCAATCAACCCGAACTTCTCGACATGGTCGGCAAAGGCTTCGAGCAGGCGACCGGCATCAAAGTGACCACCGTGCGCCTGGGCACGGGCGAAGCCATGAAACGTATCGCGGCGGAAAAAAACAATCCCCTTGCGGACATTTTCTGGAGCGGCGACACTGCCGTGCTGGACGCCGCCAAAGAAAATTTCGCACCCTACGCTTCCCCTGAAGCGCAAAACCTCCCCCCCGGCTGCATAGACCCCGAGCAGCGCTGGACCGCAGGCAATACCCACCTGATGGTCTTGATGGTCAACACCAAACTGGTCAAGCCCGCTGATATGCCCTCAAGCTGGAGCGACATTCTCGACCCGAAATGGAAAGACAAGGTCGTCATGGCCGACCCGGCCAAATCCGGCTCGGCGTATTCCCAGATCTTCGGCGTTTACCAACTTTACGGTTTGGACGGGTTGACCAAACTGGCAAACAACGCCCGCATCCTCGACAGTTCCAGTCTGGTCTACAAAGGCACGGCGGAAGGGGAGTTCCCTGTCGGCATCACCATGGAATACGCGGCGTACCGCTATATCGCCGGCGGCTCGGAGGCGGTGAAAATCGTGTATCCGTCCGACGGGGCGATCTCCGCTCCCGAAGGCGCGGCCCTCGTCGCCGGCGGGGCGCATCCGCAGGAAGCCCGCGCCTTTTTCGATTACCTGCTCTCCAAACAGACGGTTTCGGAAATCTTCCGCAAATTCTACCGCAGGCCCGCGCGCACGGACGCCGACGACGTGGAAGGCCTGCCTTCCGTCAAGACCTTGAAAATTGTGGAAAACAACCCGGCCGAGGCCAACCTCATGCAGAAGGAACTGCTCGGCAAATGGCGCGCCGTGGTGCTGAACAAATAACGCGCAAAACGCAAGCCCCGGCATGACGTACGGCCGCCGGCGCGCCGGACGCACTGTGACGCGTCGCCCCGTCAATACACACGTTGCAGGCCCCTGCATGACCTATGGCTTCCATAACCCTTGAAGGTCTGGTCAAGCGCTTCGGCGCACTGACCGTTGTCGACCGTATCAGTCTGGACATTGAGGACGGGGAATTCTTCACCCTGCTCGGACCGAGCGGTTGCGGCAAAACGACCCTGCTGCGCATGCTCGCCGGATTCGTCGCCCCGGACGAGGGCGACATACGCTTCGCGGGCAAATCCATCGTCGCCGTGCCCCCCTATCGCCGGGAAACGGGCGCGGAAGGTCACCTGCGGCAGGCGGGAAGCCCTCGTGACGTGTCTATACGCGCCCTGCGGACGCCTTTACAGCCGAATTCATGGGCGACTGCGTCATGCTCCACGTCACCGCCGAACCCTCAGGGCAGCCGAGGCATGGCTGATGATGCTCGGGCGCAGCGGTGCTCGTCGCGGCAGTGACCGAATCCAGGGGACCGGTCATGTACTACGGCAGCTTCAGCCTGGAAAACCTCAAAAACGCGCTGCAGGTCGCCCCCCGTCCCGTATTCAACTCCTTTTTTCTCGCCACGACCGCTTCGCTGATCGGCATGGTCTTCGGCATGGCAATCAGTTACCTTATCGTGCGCAAAAGAGGCATGGCGGGTTATGTGCTCGATCTGGCAATGATGCTGCCCCTTTTTCTGCTGAACAGGTTCTTCGGCAAGGGGACAGTGCCCGTGGGAGCTGCCTGATTTTGCCGGGCCGGCAGGCGCCGGAGAAAATCGACATCAGAGTGGATTACCATTGATTTTGTATGCCTCCGGCGGCCAAGGCTCCGCCCTGGACCCGGCAGGGGGAATGATTCCCCCTGCACCCCCCGTATGTGGATACACATGCTCACAGTCGTATGCTCCGGAATGCCCGAATGAACCGCTCTGAAAGAACCATTTTCGCGCGCCTCAACCTGGGAGCATTCCTCAGTTTCCTGGTCGTGGGTCTGCCTCTGCCCGTCCTCCCGCTGTATATACACGACACGCTGGGCTACAGCGCCTTTGTCGTCGGAGCCTGCATCGGCACGCACTTTCTCGCCGCCGTGCTCTTTCGCGCCCGCGCGGGCCGACTGGCGGATACTCGGGGGGCACGGCATACCGTTCATGCCGGCTTTCTCCTCGTAGGCTGTTCGGGGTTGCCGTATATTCTGCTCGCTTGGGGCCTGTGCCCGGACATGTTCAAACTCCCGCTGATTCTTGTGAGCCGTTGCTGTCTCGGTATAGGCCACAGCATGGTCGGCACCGGGTCCATCGCCTGGGGTCTCGGGCTGCTCGGCCCGCCTCATGCAGCCGCCGTCGTGGCCTGGAGCGGCGTGGCCATGTACGCGGGCGTCGGCTTCGGTTCACCCGTCGGCCTCTTTCTCTGGAACCCCGGCGGGCTCGTTCTCCTCGGCCTCGCCTGCTGCCTGCTGCCCGCCCTGGCCGCCCTGTCCGTCCGCCCCATGCGCGAAACACCCGTGCTGCGGCAGGCCGAAGGCACGACAACAGCAGGCATTCTCCGGCAGGTCGCGCGCTCCGGCGTCTGCCTGGCCCTGAACGGCGTGGGTAACGCCGTGATCGCCGCCTTCATCAGTCTGTATTTCGCCTCCATGGACTGGGAGCACGCCGCGTTCGCCCTGAGTTGCTTCGGCTTCGCTTTCGTTGCCGGACGCCTTTTCTGCGGAGGCTTCCGCTCCGCAACGGGAGAACACCGTGCCGCCGCGTGCGCCCTCGCCCTGGAAGTGCTCGGACTCACCATGGTCGCCGCACTGCCCTTCCCCGCAGCATCCTTTATCGGCGTCACCCTGACCGGCTTCGGCTGCTCCCTGGTCTTCCCCGCGCTGGCCGTGGCCCTGCTGCGCCGCCTGCCCAACGAGGTGCGCGGCACGGCCCTCGGCTGCTTCACCGCCTTCCAGGATATTTCCTTCGCCGCCACCGGCCCCCTGACAGGGTTGCTGGTCCCCGGCTTCGGCTATGCCTCGGTCTTTTACGCGGCCGCCGCCTGCGCAGCTCTGGGCTTCGTCCTCGTGTCGACAGGATTTGACAGGCGCTGAATGAACATCGGGGCTCCACTCCGACCCTCCGCCGGGGCTCTGCCCCGGATCCTCGGACCGGCAGGCGCAAGGCCGAACACCGGCACATTGCAACGTTTATCGTATATTCGCCTCCGGCGACCAAGAGCAGGCGTAAGACGGATGCTTCCCCCGGTCGGCCTTGCTCCCGCCCGGATTGACTTCCTCTTTCGTAAGCCTCCGGCCCCGGCAAGAGAAAGGCCCGGCCCCCGTACACAGCGTCCTTATTGTACACATTTTTGTAGTTTTTTGTCCGCCTGTCCGCGCAATTAAATAAATTATCCTTAAAAATCCTTAAGATAGACTGTGGCACGCATTTTGCTAGCCATCCCGGCAAGCTGCATATACCCCGGAGCAAACGATGACCAGCGGCGCAAGGAAAGTAAAGAATATGCCGGATACTGTGGAATTGGCGCAGGATTTGGTACGCTTTTCCACTGTTTTAGGCGAAAATGAACGGACGGCCCTGGAATACCTCGCAGGTCCGCTGGAAGATGCGGGTTTTGCCTGCTCTTTCGACGTCTATGATGAAAACCGTCCTCAGAGCGCGTCGCTCATTGCCCGCCTGCACCCGGAAGACGAAGCTCCCTCGCTGTACCTGGGCGGGCACATTGATACCGTGCCTTTCGGCAACGCCGCCTGGCGGCATGACCCGTTGGGGGGCGTCATCGAAGACGGGCGTCTTTACGGCCGCGGGGCCTGCGACATGAAGGGGGGCGTAGCCGCCCTGGTGCGCGCCGCCCTCGACTTTTCCCTCGAAAACAACGCAAGCAGCCGAAAAAGAGACCTTGTGCTGCACATTTACGGCGGTGAGGAAGGCGGCTGCTTCGGGTCGCGCGTCGCAGCGCGGCGCGTGGAATTGTTCGGCAAGCCCGGCGCGGGCATCGTCGCCGAACCGAGCGCTCTCATGCCTCTGTCCGGCCACAAGGGCGCGCTGTGGCTGACCCTGCGCACAACAGGACGCACCGCGCACGCCTCCATGCCCGACAAGGGCGACAACGCCCTGCTCTCCATGCTGCGCGTTGCCGCACGCCTCGCGGACTTCCACCCCGACGCCTCGCACAAGTTGCTGGGCAATGCCACGGCCGCGCTGACCTCCCTGCATTCCGGCCTGAATTCCAACTCCATCCCGGACAAGGCCGAACTGACACTGGATATGCGCACGGTGCCGGGAGTAGACCACGCCGGCCTTGCGCGCCGCGTTGCGGAAACAACCGGAGCCGATGCGCACATTGAAGTGGTCTACGACGCTCCCGCCGTCTGGACCGACCCGGACCTGCCGTGGAGCGTGCGCGTACGGGAATTGACCTGCGCGATTACCGGCGACACTCCCGAAGTGCGCTGCGCGAACTTTTTTACGGACGCGGCCTCGGTCCGCACCGTTTTCCCGGATCTCCCGCTCTGCATTCTGGGGCCCGGCGATCCGGCTCTGGCCCATGTGACGGATGAGTTTTGTCCCGTGGAACAGATACGCGCGGCCCGACGCATCTACGTCGCGCTTATCGCGGATTGGTATGCGGGGCGCGGATGAACGCCGCGCGCAACCGCCGGTGTCGGCCTGAGCAGGCGCAAGGCCGAACATTGAAACGCTGCAATTGATGTATATGCCTCCGGCGGCCGGGGGAAATGATTTCCCCCGGACCCCCTCATCGGGGATGCGTGTTTTCAAAGGTAGACTGCTCAAGGACAACCGGCCGGATGCAACGGCTGCCCGCAGTCCGACATGAGTCGATGCCGGCGGGTAAAAAATTCGACGAAACTGTGGAAACCGAAAGGAGGATACCGTGATGACCGTCGTCAGCCTTACTGCCCGCTTAGCGCTTACGGCCGCAACGACGCTGCTGCTGCTCGCCGCCGCTCCGTTACCGGCCGCGGCGGCGGAAGCGCCGGCCGCGTTGCCGCAAAGCGCCGGCAATACCCTGTGGACACTGGTGGGGGCCATGCTGGTCATGTTCATGCAGCCGGGCTTTGCGATGGTCGAATGCGGCCTGACACGCGCCAAAAATGCCGCCAACATCATTATGAAGAACTTCGTCGATTTCGCGCTGGGCGCGGGCATCTATTACCTGCTCGGCTTCGGCCTGATGTTCGGCGCGTCCATGTCCGGGCTGTTCGGCACCTCGCTCTTCGGCCTGCCGGGCATCGACGCGACAACCGAGGAAGGACAGTGGACGCTGACCTTCTGGTTTTTCCAGTCGGTGTTCGCGGCTACGGCGGCGACCATAGTGTCCGGAGCCATTGCCGAGCGAATGCGCTTCTCGGGTTATATGCTGGTCAGCATTCTGGTGTCGGCCTTGATTTATCCCGTAAGCGGCCATTGGGCCTGGAGTTCGCTGTACGGAGACGGAGGAGGCTGGCTCGGGGACCGGGGTTTCATTGATTTTGCAGGGTCCACGGTGGTGCACTCCGTCGGCGGCTGGACGGCTTTCGCCGGCGCGCTGGTTCTCGGGCCGCGTCTCGGCAAATACGGCAAAGACGGGACCGTACGCGCCATTGCCGGCCACAATCTCCCCATGGCCGCCTTGGGCGTGTTCATTCTCTGGTTCGCCTGGTTCGGTTTCAACTGCGGTTCGACGACTACGGCGGACGGCACCATCGGCTACATAGCCGTGAATACCAATCTCGCGGCCTGCTTCGGTTTCTTGGGCGCCCTGTTCAGCATCTGGCTCAAAACCGGCAAACCCGACCCTTCCATGAGCTTCAACGGCGTGCTGGCCGGTCTGGTGGGCATCACCGCGGGCTGCTTTGAAGTATCGCCGGTCGGCGCAATAATCATAGGTTTCCTGTCCGGCGTGCTTGTGGTCATTTCCGTGCTCTTCATCGACCAGATACTCAAGGTTGACGACCCTGTGGGCGCGGTGTCGGTACACGGCGTCTGCGGCGCTTTCGGCACGATAATGGTCGCCTTCTTCGCCGCGCCCGGCTACGGAGAAAGCATCGGCCTGCTGTACGGCGGCGATTCGTCCCTGCTGCTGACCCAGGTGCTCGGCGTGCTGGCCGTCTTTGCCTGGGCCTTCGGTTGCGGGTTCATCGTCTTCAAGCTGGTGTCCTACCTGATTCCTTTGCGGGTCAGCCCCGAAGCGGAAGTCAGGGGGCTCGACATCGAGGAACACGGCGCGGACGCATACAGCGGCTTCCAGATTTTTTCCAACGAATAAACGCCGGACAGGCAAGCACGCTTGGTTGCTTGCCTGTCGCAAACAATAAAGGAATCTCCGATGAAGCTCATCATCGCTTTTATCAGGCCGGAAGCCCTGCAGAAGGTCAAGCACGAACTGTATCTCAAGGAAATCTATTCCGTTTCCGTGACCAACATTTTGGGTGCCGGCAGGCAGAAGGGCTATACGGAACTGTACCGCGGGGTCACTACGCAGGTGACCCTGCTCAAGAAAGCGCGCCTCGAGATCGGCGTGCCCGACGACAAGGTGGATGCGGTTATCGAGGCAATCACCACGGGCGCCAGAACCGGCAAGGAGGGCGACGGCGTCTTCTTCGTTCTGGATGTCGCCCGTGCAGGACGCATACGCACCGGGGAAGCCATGTAGTTCCGGAATCTCCCGCCGAGGCCGCCCCGCGGGCGCAAGACTGCCGGTTTCAACGCACCCCCGATGAGAGGGTCGGTCCGGGTGGTCACGCTGGAGCCCCGGCGGAGTTTGGGAGGGGGTCTCAAACCGACCTCACGCTGGAGCAGCCCCGGCGGAGTTTGGGCGGGGCCTCAAACCGACCGGCGTTTCTCCTGTCAGAGTTCTTCCAGCAGTTCGTCCGGGAGTTCGAAATTGGCGTGTACCTGTTGGACATCTTCATTGTCTTCCAGGGCTTCCACGAGGCGCAGGACTTTGCGGCCGGTTTCCGCGTCCACGTCGACGCTGTTCTGCGGCAACGCGGCGATTTCCGCATTCCGCACTGCGATCCCCGCCTCTTCAAAAGCCCGGCACAGGGCGTCGAAGTCGCCGGGGGCGCAGTGCAGCTCCCAGCAATCGTCGTCGTCCAACAGGTCTTCGGCGCCGTTTTCCAGACCGATTTCCATGAGATGCTCTTCGCTTCCGGCAGTCTTGTCGAAGGTCAGCACGCCTTTTTTGGCGAACATCCAGGCAACGGAGCCGGCATCGCCCAAGGTGCCGCCGTGCTTGGTAAAAATGTGCCGCACATCGGCCACGGTGCGGTTGCGGTTGTCGGTCGCGGTTTCCACCAGCACGGCGACGCCGCCGGGGCCGTAACCTTCATAGACGATTTCGACGAAGTCCCCGCCGGCTTCCTCGCCCGTACCTTTACGGATTGCCGAATCTATGCGGTCCTTGGGCAGGCTCACGCTTTTGGCAAAGGCTATGGCCGAACGCAGACGCGGATTGAAAGCCGGGTTGCCGCCGCCTCTGGCGGCTATGATGATTTCTTTGGCGGCGCGCGTGAAATCCTTGCTTCGCTTGGCGTCCTGCCTGCCTTTCCGATGTTGGATGTTCTTCCATTTGCTGTGCCCGGACATGATTCCTCCGTATTGCCGCGCTGTATCAGGTGACGGTCAGGCGCAGAAAGCGCTTTTTGCCCAGTTTGATGCGGTAGTGTCCTTTGCCGAGGGGGGCTGCGCCGTCAAGACGAACCTCGCCGTTCACATGCAGGGCCTTCTGCGCGATGAGCCGTCTTGCCTCGCTGCGGGACGGCGCCAGACCCGACGCGGCCAAAAAGGCCGCGGGCGACGAGTCTTCGCCTTCGGCACACGAGTATTCAGGGGCGTCGTCCGGGTCGCCGCCTTCGGCGAACACGGCGTTGAACCCGGTCCGGGCTTCCTCCGCCGCGGCCGTTCCGTGGTACAGAGCGGTGAGTTCCAGAGCCAGTTCTTCCTTGACCGTTTTGGGGTGACGCGCCCCCTGTTCCACGTCCCGGCGCAGGGCGGCGATCTCATCCAGAGATTTGCCGGAAAGCAACTCGAAGTAACGCCACATGAGCGTATCGGACACGGACATGGTTTTGCCGAAAATCTGCGCGGCCGGTTCGTCGATGCCGATATAGTTGCCCAAGGATTTCGACATCTTGCGCTCGCCGTCCAGGCCTTCAAGCAGAGGCATGGTCAGCACGCATTGCGGCTCCTCGCCGTACTGCCCCTGCAGATGCCGGCCGACAAGCAGATTGAATTTCTGGTCGGTACCGCCCAGTTCCACATCGCTCTTCAGCACAACGGAATCATAACCCTGAGCCAGGGGATAGAGAAATTCGTGAATGGAGATGGGCTGCCCGTTCCTGTAGCGTTTTTCGAAATCGTCGCGCTCCAGCATTCTTGCCACCGTGTACCGCGAGGCCAGACGGATGAAGCCGGCGGCGTCCAGCGCCCCAAGCCATGCGGAATTGAAGACGACTTCGGTTTTATCCGGGTCCAGTATCTTGAAAACCTGCTTCTTGTAGGTTTCCGCATTGGCCTTGACCTGTTCTTCGCTCAGGGGAGGGCGGGTATCGCTGCGCCCGGACGGGTCGCCTATACGGCCGGTAAAATCGCCTATCAGAAAAATCACCTTGTGCCCGAGATCCTGAAAATGGCGCATCTTGCGGATGACCACCGTATGCCCGAGGTGCAGGTCGGGGGCCGTGGGGTCAAAGCCCACTTTGACGCGCAGGGGGGCACCGCGCGCGAGCTTTTTCCGCAGCCCGTCCTCTTCGATAAGTTCGGCGCAGCCGCGTTTGATCAGGGCCAGTTGCGCATCCACGTCAGGCGTCATTGTCCTTCCCCGTTCCGGAGTCCGGCTTGAATAGAAATGCCGTTACGGATTGAGCCGTCAAACATCATTGTCTTTCCCCATCCTGAAGTCCACCTTGATTTTGTACATGCGCTCGGCCGGGAAACGCGCAAT
Source organism: Desulfovibrio sp. (assembly GCA_031282465.1). Lineage (GTDB taxonomy): Bacteria > Desulfobacterota > Desulfovibrionia > Desulfovibrionales > Desulfovibrionaceae > Frigididesulfovibrio. The sequence goes on along the minus strand of JAITDR010000068.1, from coordinate 6,323 downwards.
CGCGACGCCCGTTCTGCGCGACAATCCGTCGAGCAACTCTTCCAGAGCCTCCCGGGAAGGGGCCGTGCAGGTAAACCAGACGTTGTACGCGTGCCGGCGCAGGTAGTTGTGCGTGACCCCCGCCTGGGCGTTCACTTCTTCCGTAAAGCTTTCCAGCATGTCGGGCGGCACTTTAGCCGCGCACAGGGCACCGACGTACCCGAGCCTGCCGGAGTCGAAAACGGCGCCGAGGCGGCGGATAAGGCCGCTTTGCCTGAGCGCGCGTACGCGGCGGAACGCTTCCTCTTCCTCCAGGCCGCAACGCTCGCCTATAACGGCATAGGGCCGGGACGCAAGAGGAAAATCCGTCTGAATAAGGTCGAGGATGCGGCAATCCGCATCGTCCAAAGGAGAGTCGGGAATGCGGCAATCCGCAGCGTCCGAACTGCAATCCGCGTTGTCGGGGTCGTCCGGCAGACCTTGCCCCGTATGCATACTGTCGGGAGGGGTTTGCCGGGCGGGGTGCGGGAGTGCCGCGCCGCCGGCGTCCTTCAAAGGAACAGGCATTACAGGCTCCCGTGCGCGCAGGGGCGGGCTTCGGTCGCGGCCGGCCGCGCCGGTTGCCAGACGCAGAGCGGTTCTTCGGCCATGTGGTCCCCGGTCAGACTGTACGCCCTGGCCCGGCAGCCGCCGCAGACCCGGTGGTATTCGCAACGTCCGCATTTGCCCTTGTAACGGCTCTTGTCGCGGAATTCGAGAAAATGTTCCGAGGACTGCCAGAGTTCCGGAAAGGCTGTGTCGCGGACGTTGCCGCAGTCCAGTTCCAGGTAGCCGCAAGGCTGCAACTGCCCGGTATGGCTGATGAAACAGAAACCGGTCCCGCCCAGGCATCCTCTGCTGACGGCATCCATGCCGAAGCCGGCGAAGTCGACCTTCAACCCTTCGGCATGCGCCCTTTGGCGCAGGATGCGGTAGTAGTGCGGGGCGCAGGTCGCTTTGAGGCTCATGCCGGCGCTCTTGCGGAAATCGTAAAACCAGTTGAGCGTTTCCTCGTATTCGGCGGCGGAGATGACTTCTTCGCCCAACTGCGCGGCCCGGCCCATGGGGACCAGGAGGAAAATGTGCCAGGCGGCCGCGCCCAGCGAACGCGCCAGCGCGAAGATGTCCCGAAAGGAATGCAGGTTGCTTTTGGTGACCGTGCTGTTGATCTGGAATTCAACGTCCAGGGCTTTCAGGTTTTCAATGCCGCGCAGGGCGGCGTCGAAAGCGCCGGGTACGCCGCGCAGGGCATCGTGGCTTGCAGCGTCCGCCCCGTCCAGAGAAACGGAACAGCGGGCGATGCCGCTCGCGCGGATTTTCCGGGCGGCTTCGGCATCGACCAGGGTACCGTTGGGGGCCATGACGCAACGCAGTCCCACGGCGCGGGCATGTTCCGCCAGTTCAAAGACGTCGGCGCGCAGCAGAGGCTCGCCGCCCGTGAGAATGACGATGGGTTCGCCGCATTCCGTAAAGCTTTCGATAAGTTTCTTGGCTTCTTTCGTTGAGAGTTCGCCGGGATACGCTTCAGGGTGGGCTTCCGCGCGACAGTGCCGGCAGGCCAGGTTGCAGGAGCGGGTGATTTCCCAGGCCACAAGACGCAACGGGGGCGCGCCGTTGTTCCCTCCGTGCCCGTGTTTCGCAGGGTGAGAACCGGCAGGAGATTCTTTTCCGGTTTCGTTCCCTCCGTGTCCGTGTCGTGCGGGGTATGCGGTCACAGGAGACCCTGCCGCAGGAGGTCGCGCGTGAAATAGCTGACGATGACGTCCGCGCCGGCCCTGCGTATGCCGATCAGTGATTCCAGGGCGGCGGCATTTTCGTCGATGCGTCCGAGTTCTCCGGCGGATTTGATCAGCGTGTATTCTCCGCTCACCTGGTAGGCGGCCAGGGGTGCGTCGAAAGCGTCGCGCGCTTCGCGGATCACATCAAGAAAGGGTCCGGCCGGTTTGACCATGATGATGTCCGCGCCTTCTTCCAGGTCGGCCGCGATTTCGCGCAGGGCTTCGCGCCGGTTGGCCGGGTCCATCTGGTAGCTTTTGCGGTCGCCGAAGCGCGGGGCGGAGCCGGCGGCTTCCCGGAAGGGTCCGTAGTACGCGGATGCGTACTTGGCCGCGTAGGACATGACGGGCAGGGAGGCAAAGCCGTTTTCGTCGAGAGCGGTGCGGATGACGCCGACGCGGCCGTCCATCATATCGGAGGGGGCGACCATATCCGCGCCTGCCTCGGCGTGGGAGAGCGCGGTGCGCGCCAGGAGTTCCAGGGAGGGGTCGTTGAGTACCGAACCGTTGTTGTCCACCAGTCCGCAGTGTCCGTGGTCGGTGTATTCGCAGAGGCAGACGTCGGTGACGACGTAAAGACTTGGAATCGTATCTTTCAACAGTTTGACGGCTTGTTGGACGATGCCGGATGCGGCGTAAGCCCCGCTGCCGGCGGCGTCTTTTTTTTGCGGGATGCCGAAGAGCAGACAGGAGCGGACTCCCAGAGCGGCGTCCGTCGCGGCAGCCGCGGCCAATCCGCGCAGGGAGTACCGGAACTGCCCCGGCATGGCTGCTATGGGAGTTTTTTCCGGCGCGTCCGCGCCTTCCTGAACGAAGTACGGCATAATCAACTGCGACGGATGCAGGCGGGTTTCACGGGTCATTTCCCGCAGAACGGCCGTGCCGCGCAGTCTTCTGCCCCTGTGAAACATGTTGTCGCCTTTTTTTACTTGCAGGGGGTCAGTTGAGCCAGAGAATATCCTCATGTTTGCGGGGTGGAACAGGCGGGGTTTGGTCCGGGTAGCCGACGGGCGTCAGGCCGACCAGGGTGTACTCCCCGATATCAAGCATTTTCATAAATTCCGCTTCCTTGTTGAGGTAGCCGGTCATCCAGCAGGCGGCAAGCCCGGCTTCGTGGGCGAGCAGCAGGAAATTGTAGAACATGGCGGCGGCGGAATATAAATTGGCGAATTCCTCGCGTTTGTCTTCCATTTGCTTAGCAAAGGCCGCCACGGCAGTGGAGGCGCCGCCCAGATTTTTGAAATAGCCTTTGACGAAATTACGCATTTTGTCATTGAATTGATGCGCGTGGAATGCTTCATCGAGGGTTTCGGCGATTCCGGCCGAGAAATCAAGAAGCCTGCGCATGGATGCGCCCTGGAAAACCACAAATTTCCACGGCTGGCGGTTCATGCCCGAAGGCGCCCAGAAAGCCTGCTTCAGCAACGATTCCAGCAAAGTCCTGTCCACCGCCTGCGGCGTGAACTTACGTATGCTGCGCCTTTCCATGATGACTTTGCGAAGTTCCATATCTCACTCCTTGCCTGTAGATACTTCCGCATTTCAAAAGTGACGGAAATATAACGCCGAACCGATGCGGGCGCAAGTCGCCTGCCAACAGCAATCGCAACGGCGTCTCTTCGTCCTCCGGAGAGTCGTTACGGGGGCCGGAGGCCCGCGTAGAGGGGGTCCGGGGGGAATCATTCCCCCCGGCCGCCGGAGGCATATAAATCGACATTGCGAGGCGTTAATGTCCGGCCTTGCGCCTGCTCAGGCCGAGAGTTCGGGACGGATTCCCGACGGGGTATGGGGCGGAACCCCGTATAGTCGGTCGATTCGGCGGAGTTCAGCCGCACATGCCGCGCAGGGCGGCCAGGGTTTCCTCCGAAAACGGCGGGTACCGGAAGGGGACGTCCACCGTGCCGGACTGGTGCAGCACGCTTTTGATGTTGCTGAAGAATTCGAAACCTCGTCTGCCGTGGTAGCGGCCCATGCCGCTCTCGCCGACGCCGCCGAAGGGCATGGCCGCCGACGCTGCATGCATGAGTACGTCGTTGACGCAGGCGCCGCCTGAGGACACCCGGCTCAAGGCGCGACGGGCAAACGTGGAATTTTCCGTGAACACATAGAAGGCCAGGGGCTTATGCCCGGCGCGGATGCTTTCGAGGGCGGCGTCGGCTTTGGTGAAGGAGAGTACCGGCAGGAGAGGTCCGAAGATTTCCTCCTGCATGGCCGGGTGTCCGGCGTCGGCGGCAAAGGCGGTCGGCGCGATTTTGCGTGCGGTTTTGTCGGCCTTGGTTCCGGCGGGCGCTATGGCTGTGAGTCTTGCAAAGGCCGCGTCGGAGATGATGCGCGGGTAATCGGGATTGTTTACCGGGTCGGGTCCGAGCATTTCGGTAAAGGAGGCGTTCAGCAGGGCGAGGAGTTCATCGCGTATATTTTCTTCGGCCAGCACGTAGTCCGGGGCGACGCAGGTCTGCCCGGCGTTCAGCAGTTTGCCCCAGGCGATGCGTTTGGCGGCTGTGGGCAGGACGGCGTCGTGCATGACCAGGGCCGGGCTTTTGCCGCCCAGTTCGAGGCATACAGGGGTCAGGTGTTCGGCTGCGGCGCGCATGACGATGCGTCCCGCGCGCGCGCCGCCGGTGTAGAGTATGGCGTCGAAATGTTCGCGCAGGAGGGCTTCGGCCTCGGCCTCGCCGCCTTCCGCCAGGGCGACGTAGTGGGGCGGAAACGCCGCTTCCAGGCATTCACGCATGGTTTCGACCACGCGCGGCGTTTCGGGCGAGGGTTTCAGTACGGCGCAGTTGCCGGCGGCAACAGCGGTCAGCAGGGGCAGAAAGCTGAGTTGAAAGGGATAGTTCCAGGGAGCTATGATCAGCGCCGTGCCCAAAGGTTCGCAGTACACCCGGCTTTTGCCGGGCTGCAGGGGCGGCGGGCTGGGCAGGTTGACGGGGCGCATCCAGCGTGCCAGGTTTTGCAGTGTATCGTGCAGTCCGTCCATGACCGGACCTATTTCGAGCATGCAGACTTCGCCCTCGCCTTTGCCGAGATCGGCGCGCAGGGCTTTGACAATGTTCTCCCGGCGCTCACTCACGGCCCGGCCGAGGCGGCGCAGGGCATCTTCTCTGGCGGCGCGCGGCAGAGTGGCGCCGCTCATGAAGTAGTCACGCTGTTGTTGTACGAGGCTGCCGTAGTTCATCAGAAACTCCTTTCGGTTTCAAAGGAAACGCCGATTAATTCTCTTGCGGGGATGTATTCCCTCAAATTCCTTCCTGAAACGCGCAAACATCAGGCGGTGTGTTCGGCCTGCATGAAGAGGTCCTCGTACAGGGCGGCGATTTCTTGTGTGGTCGCCTTGCGGGGGGTAGTCGGCGTGGACAATTCCTTCAGGGCGTCTTCGGACATGGCCGGGACGGCCTCTCTGCGTCCTCCTGCCTCCGTAATGGAAGGAATATGCAGGGTGCGGGCGAGTTTTTCCAGGCAGAGGCGGATGTCCGCAATCAGGTCCGCGACCTTGGCGTCCTGCGTTTCCAAGCCGAGGGCTCGGGCGATGCGGACAATTTTGTGTTCCGGCACGGCCTGCAGGTTGAAGGCCAGCACATGGGGCAGGCAGACGGCGTTGGCAAGCCCGTGCGGCACGTGGCAGCGTCCGCCCAGAGGCTGGGCGAGTGAATGCACGAGGCCGAGGCCGGCGTTGGAAAAGCAGATGCCCGCCAACTGGCAGCCGAGCATGATATTGTCCCGCGCCGCGGTATCGGAGCCGTCGGCATACGCCGCGGGCAGATTGGCGGCGATAAGGGCGACGGCTTCGGGGGCGATTGCGTCCGTGGCCGGGGAGGCGGCCAGAGAGATATACGCCTCAAGGGCATGGGTGAGGGCGTCCATGCCGGTATGGGCGGTGAGGTGCGGGGGGAGTCCGTCCGTAAGGGCCGGGTCGATGAGGGCGATGGAAGGCGCCACGTTTTTGCCGAAGATGACCATTTTTTTCGCTTGTTTTTCATCGGAAATCACGGCGACGACCGTGCATTCGCTGCTGGTGCCGGCCGTCGTGGGAACGGCGACAAGCATGCGTCCCGGCGCGGGGACCAGGTTGACGCCGTCGTAGCGGCGGAGAGGGTCGGGATTGGCGAGCAGGATGTTGACCGCTTTGGCGGTGTCTATGGAACTGCCGCCGCCGACGGCGACAACGGCGTCGGGTCGGAATTCGCGCGCCTCGGCGGCTGCGGCATCCACCTGATAATCCGGGGCGTTGGGCAGCGTCTCGGTGAAACAGAGGACTGTCTGCCCGGCCTCGCGCAGGGCGCGCAACGGAGCATCCAACAGGCCCGCCGCCTGTACACCGGGGTCCGAAACCAGAAAAACGCGCTTCACGCCGTTTTCGAGCAGCACCGGGGCAAGTCTGCCGGCGGCGCCCCGCCCGAATTGCGCCAGGGTCGGCATGGTAAACATGAACTGCATGGGACGCTCCTGTGTGTTTGGGCCTGCCGGCGCTTTCGGACCGGCAGACGGTTAAAAAAAAACCGCGGGCTGGTCCCGCGGTTTACCGACTGT
>JAITDR010000031.1 GCA_031282465.1 Desulfovibrio sp. | reverse complement strand
CCCGGCCCGCGCCTTTGCGGTCGGCGCTTTGCGAAGTCTCCGAACCGGCGCTTTTGCCGCCTTCGCTTTGGGGGGCGTCTTTGCCGGCGCTTCCATGGCCTTGCGCAGAATTTTTTCGCGGATGCTTTCAAAACGCAGAATGGTCCTCAAGCTTGCTACGGCAAAGATCAGCCCCGTCACCAGAAGAGTGAGGGCTTTTTGTATCTGCCAGCGGTCCGCGGCAAGGATGCCGACGATATTGCCCAGGCCCAGCCTGTCCCCGTACAGGAGGAACAGGGGTAGGGCCGCAAATATCACAATGAGTCCCACTGCTTCCAGCCACAGGAAGGTCTGGAGCATGGAGAGCATGAACAGCGTCGCATCGCGCACAATGCGCAATAAGCGCAGCCGGCTCTCCAATTTTTTCAGCCGTTCCTCCTCCTTTTCCAGTAACGCCTGCGCCCGCCTGAAGTTCTCCGGCCCGTGAAAATTGGCCGTCATGGCCCAGTTCAGGTTCGCCACCCCCACATTATAGCTTTTGTTGAATTCCGACAGGGTGCGGGGAAAAGGAAACCACGCCGACTCGTCGCGTATGACCTTGAAGCGTTCGCCGAAAGCCTTGAAACGGCTCTTGTACAAGCGCGACTCCTGCAGGACGTAAGTCTGTATGTCTTTTTCGATCTGCGCGCGGCCGTTGGACAGCAGTTGAAAGGCCACGAAATTTTTGACGACGGCCACTTTCAGCATTTTGTCGATGCGCTCCGCCGCCTTGACGGCAAATTCGTTGTCCGGCAGAAACCATGCCCCCAGGTCGTCGCGCATGCGGACAAGGCGGGCTTCTTCCTCAACCGCCTTGGTCGACATGTTTTCCCAAAGCGTGAAAAGGCAGGCCATAACCTGTATGTAACCGCGCTCCAGTTCGGGATCCAAAAGGGCCTTGTTGAAAAAATGCCCGTTGACCGTAATCAGCGCGGTCAGCAGGGGAAGCGCCCGGTCGGTGAAACCGCTTTTGACCAGACAGACTATCCTGCGGTATTCGGCATCATGCATTGCCTGACAGGCGCGGGATGCCTGTTCGTACAGCAAGGCCGCCTCAAGGAAACGGCTTTGGCATTCCAACGCCCTGCCCTGCAACAGCACATGCCACGCCTGGACGACGGGATGCGGGGAGGAAAATTCCGCTTCTTTCCACAATTTATCCGCCTGTTCCAGATTCCCCGCTTCGGCCTCTTTGAAGCCGCGCAGGCTGAGTTCCCGGTAGTCCCTGGAACTTTTCAACGCGAGGGCCTGCATTTCGTCGGCGACTTCCTCCGGTTCCTTTGCCGCGAAATCCGCAAGCAGGGACCAGATGCGGTTGTTGTCCCGCGCGGCCGGATGGCCGGCGGCTTTTTGCAAATCCTTGTTCCGCGCCCTCCAGAAAAAGTCGGCGACGCGCAACTGCAGAAGTCGGTTGATGTCGTAAAAAGCCTTCAGCATGTTGCTTGTTTCGCTGTCTTCGCGCAACATCGCGAGTATCCGGGCTTCCTTGCCCGCCGGGTCAGGCGCTCCCGCGAGTCCCTGCTCAATGCCGCGCGCCCCGGCGCGCATGCCGCTGAAATCCATGCGCGCAATCTGCGGCCACACCGCCGCCTGCTCCGGATCAATTTTTTTGGAAGGACAACGCGCCGCTTCGTGGCTGCGCTGGCCGCAATAGAAACATTGCGGCCAGGAACCGAAAATAAGATCGACAGGGACTATCTGGGGCAGGACGGCCGTGCCGCTCGGTCCGCTTTCCGGGAGGGAAAGACTCGCCCAGTCGTCCGGGCTCCGGCCGGCGGGCGCGAAACGAACTTCATGCACCGAGAACCCGTCACCCGCCATGAGCGCATTGCGCATGGACATGTGCGGATAATCGGGAACAAGATATTTCCACGGCACATCAATTTTTCCCGGCAGGTCCTCATTCATGTTCAGGCCGTTGCGGTCCGCCACCACCGTTACGCAGGGCCAGTACTGCCCGGGGTCGGTTTCTTTCAGTCGCTGGACCAGACGCAGGAAGTCAAGGCACCAGCTCTTGACCTGACGCAATCCCTCCAGCGGAAACATGAGGAAATTGTCGTGCAGCAAAAAGCGGAACTTGTTGCGTTGCAGCACGGATTCCAACTGGGTGAAAAACTCCCTCCAACCGACCATGAAATTTTTGTCCAGGGGGTTGCCGACGGGGCACAGCACGGCATACCAGGCAAGCGGGGAGCGGTAGGGAAGACGCGCGTCCACTTCAAGGGGAAGCCATAACTCGGCCGGCGCGTCCGGCTCGGTATCTTTGACGCTGAGACCGGGAATCCTGCTGACGACTTCCGTCTGTGACCTGTGTATCTGAACGCTGAATTCCGCAGGCGGCGGCAGGTTTTCCTGCATCAGGGACTCGTCGAAAATCAGCGTGCGCTCATTGCTCCTGCCGCAGAGGAAACGGGCGGGAAAAATGCGAAGATGCACGGCGAGCATGTTGAAGCGCGCCCATACCGCCAAACGGGCGCCCGCGAGAAAAACATCCGTGGAAAAAAAGAAGCGCAACGCCTGATTGTCGTCTTCGGCGACGAGCAACCCGCCGTAATCCTCCAAGGTCTGAAGCACGGTCTGGTTCAGGCGGCCCACCCAAAGCATGCGCAACGCCCAGCCGTCTGCCTGGACGCGCACGTCCCCGACATCTTTCAATTGTGACCGTAACGGCTCAAGTGTGGGCAAGGTTTCCCCCTGCGGCTCCGCTGTACGCGGAACCGTCCGGCAAAAGGACGTTGACGCCTTCCATCCTACCAACACTCGCCGCTCGCGTAAAGATTCCCCTCTCCGCCGTATCGCGACGCGACCGGCTGCAAGCGCTCTCCGCCGGCGCGACGCAGCGATTCCACCCGGCAAAAGCGTGACGTCCGCGCATTCGGAAAAATTTTCCTCCCGAAGGTGAAACGTCGAAAGCCCATCCCTCTGCAATTATATCATAGTGTATTTATTAAATTTTTATACTTTGGCATTTATATTGCTTTTTGTTTGCCAGACAACTCAAGGAGGATATCATCATGTCTTTGGTCATCAATCACAACCTTATGGCTATGAATGCCGCCAGGAACCTCGGCGTGTCATACGGAAATCTTGCTGCATCCGTGCGTCGCCTGTCATCCGGCCTGCGCGTGACGACGGCTGCCGACGATGCGGCCGGCCTGGCCATCCGCGAGCTTATGCGCGCGGAGATAGCGAGCCTCAACCAGGGCGTGCGCAATGCCAACGATGCAATTTCCCTGATCCAGACCGCAGACGGTGCGCTCGGCGTCATAGACGAAAAGCTGATACGCATGAAAGAACTGGCTGAACAGGCCGCGACGGGCACCTACAATTCGGATCAGCGCCTGATGATTGAGTCCGAATACCAGGCCATGGCCTCGGAAATCACCCGTATCGCCAATGCCACGGACTTCAACGGCGTGCATCTGCTCAACGGCAACCTGTCCGGCGAAGGCAACCACAACGGTGCAGGCATGGTTTCCACCGGCGAATTGAAGATACACTTCGGTACCGGCAATGAATCCGCCGAGGATTACTATTACATCCACATCGGCAGCGCCACGGCCTCCTCGCTCGGCCTCGGCAACAGTTCCCCACTCGACGCCGGGCACGATATTTCCACGCAGCAGAACGCGCAGCTTGCACTGGACGCCATCAACCAGGCCATTATCTCCAAGGACAAGATACGCGCCCATCTCGGCGCCATGCAGAACCGTCTGGAGAACACCATAAGCAATCTCCAGATTCAGGCGGAAAAC
>JAITDR010000253.1 GCA_031282465.1 Desulfovibrio sp. | reverse complement strand
CGCAGGGCGTTGAGTACAGCGTTTTTGGGACCGTCCGCCACAATGTGCCCACTGTCCATGACCACCAGACGTTCCGTCAGGTCCAGCATGCTCAGGCGGTGGGTAATCAGCACCAGCGTCTTGTTCCCGAGGCCCGCTGCCAGACGCTGCTTCATAGCCAGTTCGGAAGAATTGTCCATGTTGCTTGAGGGTTCATCCAGAATCAGGATGTCCGGGTCTTGGAGCAACGCCCTGGCGATGGCGACGGATTGGCGTTGTCCGCCGGAAAGGCTCATGCCGCGTTCGCCCACAGGCATGCCGAAACCGGCCGGATGGGCGCGCACGAAGTCCGTGACCCCGGCAATGTTTGCGGCACGCAGCACCATGCGGTCGTCGGCGTTGACCACGCCGAAGGTGATATTTTCGCCTACGGTGCCGTAAAACAGATAGTTGTCCTGTCCCACATAACCTATGCGCGACCGCAGATCCACCATGTCGAGCTGCCGGATGTCTACGCCGCCGAGTTTCACAGCGCCCTCGGTCGGTTTGTAGAGGCCGACGCACATGCGCCCCAGTGTGCTTTTCCCCGAACCCATGCGCCCTATGATGCCCACCTTTTCGCCCGGTTTGATGTGCAGGTTCACCTTTTCCAGAGCGAAACGTTCCGTGCCGGGGTACTTGAAACTTATGTCTTCCAGGGTCAGGGAATGCTCAAGGTAGCCGAAGTCGACATACTGGCCGGCTTCAGGCTGCTCGGTTTCCAGGTTCATGAGGAGGTCGAGGGATTTCAGGGCCATTCGACTCTGCTGCAGTCTGGTCAGCATGGAGGCCACCTGGGAAAGCGGGGCCATGGCGCGTCCGGCCAGCATGTTGCAGGCGATGAGACCGCCCATGCTCAGGGAGCCGTCCTGAATGCGGTAGACGCCCCAGATGATGACGAGCACGCTCACCAGTTGGGTGATGATAATGGTCAGGGTCACGGAAAGGTTGGACATGCGCTTGGTGTGATTGTTGGATGACGCGCTCATGCCCACTACCCGTTCCCAAGCGTGCTGGATGCGTCCTTCGGCCATAGTGGTCTTGATGGTTTCCAGGCCGTTGATGATTTCCACCAGCAGCGCGTTCTTCTGCATGTTCTCCTTAAAGCCCTTTTCCGTCACCTGCTGCAGGGGGAACTGCATGAAAACGCCCGCGCAGACGACAATGGGCACGGCGGTTACGGGAATGATGGCTATGGGACCGCCTATGACCACTACCAGCACGATGAAGAAGATCAGAAAGGGCAGATCGACCAAGGCCATGAGGGTGGTCGAGCCGAAAAAATCGCGCAGGGATTCGAATTCGCGTAGATTGTTCGCCAGGGAACCCGTGGAATCGGGTTTTACGTCCAGGCGCATGGCCAGCAGGTGCTGCATGAGTCTGCTGGCCAGGACGATGTCCGCATTGCGTCCGGCCACATCCACGAAATAGCTGCGCAGGTTGCGGAGCAGGAAATCAAACACATAGGCGATGATTATGCCCAGCGCCAGCATCCAGAGCGTGTCCACGGCATGGTTGGGCACAACTCGGTCATAGACGTTCATGAAGAACAGGGGACCGCAGATGGCCAGCAGGTTTACCAGAATGCTCGCCCCGAAGACATGCTTGTAAATAGGCAGGAAGTGGAAAAGGGTTCCCCAGAACCAGCGCTTGTCGTCCAGCAGCTTGATGTTGCTGGCCCGTTTGTCCAGTTTCGGCTCGGGCTTGGCGAACACCGCGTAACCCAGATATTCCTCTTCCAGGGCGTTGCGCGCTATGCTGCGCGGCTCCATGCTGTTTTCCGGAAAAAGCACCTCGGCCGTTTTTTCTTCCAGCGACTTGAGTATGCAGGCTTTGTCGCCGCGCAACAGCAGGATGCAGGGCAGGGTAAGGTTGGAAATGGAGGACAGGCTCGGCCTGTAGACCGTCTTGGCCTGCATGCCCGCGGATCTTGCCGCGCGCAAGGCCGCAGAAGGGTGCAGGGGGCCGGAAGTTTTCGGCAGTCCTGCTATGAGCAGACGGGTGGAAACGGGTTTGCCGAAGAGTTTGAACAGCCCTGCCAGGCACTGGATGAGCGGCGGATCGTAATCTACGTCGGCGGGATCAGGCACGGAGGATCCGGCGCTCAGATTGTCGGCGGCGTCAGGTGCGCGCAAACCGGCCGCCAGACGGTCGTCGGCATTGGGGTCCAGCGCCTTGGGGTCGGGGGGGTCGGGCGCACGCGGGCGTGGAGGAGGAGGGGGTTCTTCCAGCGCGGCCAGTGCCGGATCGTCCTGCCTGCCCCCTCCGGCGGCAGCGGCGGTTTTTGTGCCGGCGCCTCGTTTGTCCGGGGCGGTGTCTGCTGCGCGGACTGTTCCTCTCTGCCCGCCGGCTCCCGACGGAATGGTCGGCGTTTGTGCGGCGGCGTCAAGTTTGCCCTGCGCTGCTGTCGTACGGGCCGCTTCGTTCTGCCGTCCGGCTCCCGGCGAGGTCGCGGCCGGCTTTTGCGCCGGGGCATCCGCTTTCTTTTCAGGAAGCGGCGGGGCCGACACTTCGCCGGAAATGCCGCGAAAATAACCCCGACCGATTTTTTGTACACTTGCTGCCTCAAATATATCCGGCCCGAACGGTTCGACTGCCGGACGCCAAACGGGAAGGCTTTCCCGGCCGGGCGCCTCGGGAGATACGCCGAAGAGTACGGCCAGCGAAGCGGCAGAGTACACTCTGTCCGCGCCTATCACATTATGGACATCAACCGAATCGGAGTACGCAACGGGAGCCTTGCGTGCGGAAGCGTCGCCTGCCCGTGCCGCGCTCGAGTCGACAACCGCTGTGGTATTGCTCACGTAATAAATCCTAAAAAAAAAATTATCACAGGCTGCGCCCGGAATCCGCTTTATCGAATCCCGTCAAAGCCCCGTCACCGGCCGGGGAAAGGTTCCCATGCCGTTATTTCTTTAATATAAGCCATTACCCGCGGAGCGTCAATGACCTGCCGCGGCGACTGTCGATGTTGTGAGCAAGTTATCCCGACCGGCGTAGGCAGCGCATGCATTGACCGCTCCGCACCGATCTTCCGGCGGTTTAAGACGTTGATCGACATATTCGATTCTTGCGCAATGTCGAGATTTTGTTTAGATATCCTTCGAAAGGACACAACGCGACGCCCGCAAGCGCCCGAACACCGCGGGGACAGGCTTGCAGCGCTCGGCAGGGGAACACCATGCGCACGAAATACATACTGCCGTGTATCGTCCTTCTGTGTTCGGCAGCCTGCGCCGGGCCGGCCGCCGACAAACGTCTTGCCGCCCTTGAAAAAGGCCGCGCGAGCGATAGTCGTCTGCTGTCGATGCGCTTGGAAGGCATGGAAAAACGCCTCGAACGCGTCGAGGAAGACATCGGGGAGATACGCGGCAGCCTGTCCCCCAAAAATACGCGAGATGCCCGCGCTTCAGCCGTCAATGTCCGAGAACAGAGGGCTCCCCGGCAGGCGGCGGTTCCTGTACAGTCGAGCGGCAGCCTTGACTATGAAGCCCTCACTGCTGCCCTTGCAGCCTCGCGTTCCTCTCCGGCCCGCGCCCCGGCGCTCCCTCCCGCTTCCGCCGCTGCCTCAGCATCTTCTGTCCCGTCGGCCGCAGGTCAGTCGCCTGCCCGTGTTCCCGTGTCTCCGCCTGCTCCCGCCGCAGCCCCTGCGCCGATTCCCGGTCTTGCTCCCGTTGCGGCAGACGTGCCGGCTCCGCAAGCGTCCGCTCCGGCGGTGCCGGCCCCTGCGCAGGCGCCTCCTCCTCCCGCTCTTCCCGCAAGTCCCGCGGGCCGGAACGCCCCTGCCGCGCGAGACGAGGCTCCGGCTCTGGTGCCCTTGGATCTCCGTACTTCCCAAGGAACTGCGCCCGTTGCGTCGACCCGCCCACCCGACGCGACACGCACCCCCGCGCCGGCCGACCGGGCAGCGCGTTCTCCGGCGGCAGCGGCGAACACTGCTGCAGTGGCGCCCCCCCCACAGAGATCTCCGGCCCGTGCCGTAGAAAGCTCGAACGCTCCCGCGCCGGCAAGCGGGAGGGCGAGTCCCCTGCAGCCCGCTCCGGGCCGCGCCGCCGGTAGCCGAGCGGCCTATGAAGCCGCCCTGTCCCTGTACAACAACCATAAATAC
>JAITDR010000247.1 GCA_031282465.1 Desulfovibrio sp. | reverse complement strand
GAAAGCATCTTCTTTCGACCTCATGATTGCGGCCCAGGCGGAGGTTGAGCCCATGCGCCTGATAAGCTCCGGCACACGGCTTGCCGGGCGGTCCGCCTTGATGTTGAGGAGCTGACGGGACGGCGGCCCCTCGCTCCCCACCCGACAAACTCCTCACGCGAGCTGAAAAAAGCCGCCGCCGCCCGGCGGGAACAGGGCCGTATCAAATACCCCTCAGGTGCGCAGGCAAACGCCCTGCCGGGACTTGCCGAAAACATTGCTTCTTTCTTGACAAAATCCCTCCCGGCCTTCTAAAGTACGGACGGCAATGCTCAACGGTCTTTCCGGCGAGGCAGCGTATCGCCGCCGTTTTTCAGGGAGTCGTCATGTCCGGCAACATTCACGCGCAAAGAACATACGCCCTGGCCGGCGCCGGGGGAAGCGGCAAAACCACTCTGGCGGAAATGCTCCTGCTGGAGGCGGGTGCCGTCGGTCGCCAGGGAAAAATCGAAGACGGCAACACCACACTGGACTATGAACCCGAAGAAATCAAACGCCGCGGCAGCATTCAGCCGGCCTTTGCCGCTTTTGTCCGCGGCGAAGCCGGACATTTTCTGGTCGACCTGCCCGGCGACGGGAATTTCATCGGCGACAGAGACATGGTGCTGGCCGGCGTGGATGCCGCACTCTTTGTCATCGACGCCGTCGACGGCGTGCGTCCCCTGACCCGGCGCGCCTGGAGCGCCGTCAAGAAGGCCGGGTTGCCAGCCTGCTGCGCAATCACCAAGCTGGACCGCGAACGCGCGGATTTCGACGCGGCCCTGGCCGGTCTGCCCGCCCTGCCGGACATGCATCCGGTGCTGCTCTACGCCCCCATCGGCGGACAGGCCGACTTCAAAGGACTTGTGGATATCCTGGCCGGTAAGGCGCTTATGTTCAAAGACGGCGGAGGCGTTGAAGAAGCCGCCCCCCCCGCGGACATGGCGCGGGATTTGGCCTCCCTGCGGGAAAAAGCCGTGGAAAACATCGCCGAAAGCGATGACGCCCTGATGGAAAAATACCTTGAAGAAGGTGAACTTGCCGAAGAAGAAATTCTGGACGGCCTGCGCCGGGGTGTGGTCGCCCGCAGACTGACGCCGGTGATTGCGGTTTCCGGCTTGGAAAACAAAGGGGCCGGCCCCCTGCTGGACATGATTGAACGCCTGTTGCCTTCCGGTTTGGAACACGCCCCCTTTGCCGGCAAGGACGGTGCGACGCTCACTCCCTCGGCGGACGGCCCGGCGGCCTGTTTCATTCTCAAAACCCTCTCCGACCCCTTCGCCGGGCAACTTTCCCTGGCCAGGGTGCTCACCGGCACCATCAACACGGATACCACGCTGAAAAACATGCGCAACGGCGAACATGAGCGTCTGGGCACACCCATGTTCATGCTTGGGAAAGCCCAGACCCAGTGGAAAGAAAGTCTTGGTCCGGGAGCCGTGGTCGCCCTCGCCAAACTGAAAAATACGCGCACCGGGGATACCCTCTCAGACGATAAACTCGCCTTTGCCCTCAAAACCCCGGAACTGTCGCCGCAGCTTATTTCCTACGCCCTGGCCCCCAAGGAAAAAGGCGAGGAAGACAAGGTTTACGCCGCCGTACAGCGGCTGCTGGACGAAGACATCGCCCTGAAACTCGCCCGTGATGAGGAGACAGGCGACATCCTGGTGTCCGGCATGGGCCAGATGCACATAGAAACCGCCGTGGAACGCGCAAGGCGCCGCTACAAGGTGGATATCCTGCTCAAAACCCCCAAGGTGCCGTACCGCGAAACCATACGCGGCACAGCCCAGGTGCAGGGACGCCATAAGAAACAGTCCGGCGGCCGCGGCCAGTTCGGCGACTGCTGGGTGGAATTCGCCCCTTTGGAACGCGGGGCCGGCTACGTGTTTGAAGACGGCATCGTCGGCGGCGTCATCCCCCGCCAGTACATACCGGCCGTGGACAAAGGCATACAGGAAGCCTCGGCCCGCGGTTTCCTGGCCGGCTATCCCATGGTGGACTTCAAGGCAAGGGTGTACGACGGCAGCTACCACACCGTGGACTCCTCGGAAATGGCCTTCAAGGTCGCGGGTTCTCTGGCCTTCAAAAAGGCCATGGAAAGCTGCAGGCCGATTCTGCTTGAACCCGTCGTTACCTTGACCATCACCGTACCCGATGCCTGTATGGGCGACGTGATAGGCGACCTTTCCGGACGCAGGGGCAAAGTTCAGGGCTCGGAGTCCACGGCGGGCGTCACGGAAATCAAGGCTCTTGCGCCCATGAACGAAATCCTGCGCTACGCTCCCGACCTCCGCTCCATGACCGGGGGACAGGGCAGCTTTACCGTGGAATTCTCGCATTATGAAGAGGCCCCGCCGCCGGTGACGGAAAAGGTGACTGCCGAATATCGGCAAAACAAGGCCCAGGAAGGATAACTCGATGCCGTCGTCCAGAAATACCAGACAGCGCATGCTGATTCTGCATACCCTGCGCTCGTTCCCCGTGCATCCTACGGCCGTTGAGCTTTATACCAAGGCGCGGGAAGCCATGCCCTCCCTAAGCTTGGGAACGGTTTACCGCAATCTGGAAATGCTGACGCGCTCCGGTGAGGTGCTTTGCCTGGAACGCGCCGGCACGTCCCGGCGTTTCGACGGCAACACCGCAGCGCACGGGCATGTGCGCTGCACCGGTTGCGGGCGCGTAGGGGACATCGTCGGCGCCCTTCCCGATGCGGTACTCGACAACATCCGTTCTCCCGGCTTCGATATTCTGGGCATGGAAGTGGAATTCACGGGATTGTGTTCGGAATGCCGCTCCAAGGCGGAGCGCGCCGGCGACGCTTCTTCGTCCCCCAACAGGCGCGCGCGCGCCGTCGATGAGGGCCGGCCCCTCGTCGGACAAAAGCACATTGCGCCCCAAAGCAGGCGCGCGTGTACCGCTCGCGGCCATACCCCGCCCGTCCGCTTGCTCGAGAAACGCGTCTCCGGCAAAGATGCCCGGTCCGTCCGCCTGCATGAAAAACGCGTCGCCGGCGAAGAAGCCTCTCCCGGACGATCCTCTGAAAAAACGGGCGGTCGCAGGCACGCGCAGATGCCCGGCTGCTGAATATGGGTTTTTTCTCCTCCCTGCGCAAGTTTTTCGGCGCTTCTCCCCAAGAGGCCGCACCCACGCCCGACTTGCCCGGCGAAAGCGCTGCCGCCTCCGCCGTCTTTTCCCCTGAAGAATCAGCCATGCTCGTGGAACTGCGCGCCTGCGACGCGCGTCTCTCCACCTGGCTGGACGTGATTCTCAAGGATGTGGACGGGGCAGGCGAACAGCTTTACTCCCGCATACGTTTCCTGCTCGCCGTTCTGGAAACCCCTGAGGAG
>JAITDR010000227.1 GCA_031282465.1 Desulfovibrio sp. | reverse complement strand
GTCATGACCACGCTCAGCAGGCGGGGCATGCCCGTGATTCGTTTCCGCACCCGCGATCTGACGCGCTTTCTGCCGGGCGACTGTCCCTGCGGACGCAAACACCGCCGTCTGGACCGCATTGCAGGCCGCGTGGACGATATGTTCATCGTCAAAGGCTGCAACATCTACCCCATGCAGGTGGAGCAGGTGCTCATGAGTTTCCGTGAAGTCGGAGAAAACTATCTGATTATCCTGGACAACGAAGGCGGTATGGACCGCATGCGCGTGCAGGTCGAAGTGCGCGGGGAATATTTCGTAGAAGACATGCGGGTATTGACCTCCCTGCAAAGGCGCATCGCAGGCCGCCTGCACGATGAAATCCTCGTCACCCCAAAGGTGGAACTGGCACAGCCCAACGCTATTCCCCGCGCGGAAGGCAAAGCAAAGCGCGTGGAAGACAGGCGCACCGGCGGTGCATGATTGACGTGTTGAATCTTGACGCACCGGGCGCAGGAACTGCTGTTCGGCGAAACGCACCGGCAATGCATGACTGATTTGTTGAACCTTGACGCGGACGAATTGGAGCGTTTTGTCCGCAGTCTGGGCCAGGCCCCCTTTCGGGCGCGCCAGCTCTGGAAGTGGGTTTGGGCCAAAGGTGAACGCGATTTTGCTGCGATGAGCGATCTGGCCCGTTCCTTTCGCTCCGAACTCGAACGGTACGCCTGTGTAAGCAGGCCCGAAATCGCGCGGACGTTGACCGCAGCGGACGGCACGGTCAAATTTTTGTTGCGTCTCGCGGACGGCGAAAGCGTGGAAAGCGTGCTTATTCCTTCCGCATCGCGCGAGGGCAAGGAACGCCTGACCCTATGCTTGTCCTGCCAGGTGGGCTGTCCCATGGGCTGCACTTTTTGCAGCACGGGCGCCATGGGCTTTATCCGCAACATGAGCGCGGCGGAAATTCTCGGACAGGTGCAGGCCGCGCGGGAATACCTCGCGGGCGTTTCCCCGGAGGCGCAGGTGCGCAACCTGGTGTTTATGGGCATGGGGGAACCTCTGTTGAACCTCGATGCGCTCATGCGCAGCCTGAGGATACTGAACAGCGAAAGCGGTCTGGCCTTTTCCCCCCGCCGCATCACGGTTTCCACCTGCGGGGTGGAGCGAGGTCTGAAGGTACTCGGCACATCCGGGCAAGCCTATCTTGCCGTATCCCTGCACGCGCCCAATCAGGCACTGCGCGCCCGGCTCATGCCGGCGGCCGCGCGCCTGCCCCTGGAATCCCTGATGTCCCTGTTGCGCGCATACCCCTTGCGGGCGCGCGAACGACTGACCTTTGAATACCTGTTGCTGGGGGGCGTAAACGATTCGCCTGCCGAAGCCGCAGAACTTGCCGCCCTGATGTCCCGCATAAAAGGCAAACTCAACCTTATTCTTTACAACCCGGCGGAAGGCGCGCCGTACCGCGCGCCCGACGGGCAGGCCGCCGCCGCATTTGAAGAATACCTGCGCAGGCGACATATCACGGCCACCGTCCGCAAAAGCAAAGGTTCAGATATCCTGGCCGCCTGCGGGCAACTTCGGTCGGCACCCTGCGCAAGGGCATAATTTCAATCCATGATAAAAATGTCGGAATTTTTATCGCGCAGTTGGAAGAGCGCGACAGGATGTTACGCAGAGATATGCAAGGACTGTGGCATGGCGGGATCGCGCTCTCGCCGCGGCCGAAGCAAAAGAAACTGCATAGACACAGTTTTTTTCGCAAATCCTAATCAGGACGCCGGCGGACGTACGCAGGGTTATCCGGTGTTTGGACGCGCCTGCGTTCAGCGGGGAGTGTATTCTACTGTGGCACCGACATCCGGACTGTCCATCCCCTCTTCGTCGATAATGTCCGACGTAAGCGGCAGAGGAAGGGCCGGGTTTACGGTGATCGTCAGCTTGCCCGGCGCGGCAACGAGTTGCGCCAAGCCGTTCAGCGCCTTGTCCGGAAGCCCGTCGCTGTTGTCTTCGACCAGGCTCCGCAGCACGGCGGCGGTCGACGCGCGCGCTACGGCTTTATTCCCGCTGCCGGCGAGCAGGGTGTCGACCAGGTTAATATCCTCAATCGCCAGACGGAAATTCTTGAGAAACATCTCCGCTCCGGACAACAACAAGCCCTCCAGACCCCCTACGCTCCCTTCCTTGAGGGTAAAGGTGAGCGCGCCGGACGATTCAAGGGAAACCAAGGCCGGATCCGTCAGGGAGAACGTGTTCAGGTTGAGAGTGCCTTCTTTGTCTTCCAGCGCGCCGTCCAGATCCGCCACAGCCTCAATTTCCAGCTTTTTGCCGTATGCCCTTGCGAATTCGGAGGCAAGGGGGACAAGACCGGCGAGCAGGTCCGGGGGAATGCTCAGCCCGGAAAGGGTAACGCGCAACTTGGCGCTGCGCGCATCCAGGGTCATGTCCGTGCTTGTCCGGGCGATGTGCAGACGCTTGTCGGCCGGAAAATTCAAGGGTAGGGAAATATCCTCGCATTCCATGCCCCGGACAACGGCGGGGGTTGTTTTCAGAGCCTGTACCAGGACCGGGATCGCCGTACGCCCGTCACGCCCCTGTCGCAGATTCTGCTGCATAACCGTCACGTAATGATACATATTCGGGCTGGAAGCGGATGCCGCCCGCATACTTCCCATGGATGCGATATCCATGCCGAGGGCACTGATTTTGAAACCGCGCAGTTCCCAAGGGCCTGTACTCTGCAGGCTCATATCCCGGCCTGTAAAGGAATCCAGCTCAACGTGGGCCGAACCCAGGGATCCCAGCCCCGTATCGACGGCGTAGCCGTTCATGACGACATTGCCTACGCGGTAGGTCGCAACGGCGTCGATAAACTCGCCCTGCCCCGCGTTGTAAGTCTGCATCAGGCGCTTCAAATCGCCGCTGATGTCCCGCAGACTCAGTTCAGCAACGGTAAACGTCTGTTTCAGGGGCTGCTCCAAGTCGGGCAGGGTGCCATCCGCCCGGACCTTCAAATCCTTGACTCGGAACCGGCCGAGCAAAGGAACCGGACCGGATGCGGTGAGACTGCCGGACTTGATGTCCCCGGCGAGGATTTCCCCTGCCTCAAAGGTGAATTCTCCCCCGTCCAGGCGTTTCCCTGTGCCGGTTACGCCTTTGATGACGACTTCCGCGTTCCAGAAGTCGGCCTTCACGGACTTTGCGCGAATGTTGCCGGGCAGACTTGTCAGAAATTCGGCTGTGCGGGATTCCGTTTGCTTTTCCAGAAAAGAAGGGACAAAGAAAGCGCCGGCCGCAACCAGAAGCGCGCCGAGCAGCCCGGCCGCGATTTTTTTATTGCGCGTTTGCATAGATTGTCCTGTTCAGATGCTTTCCGGGTATTCCGGAAGAGCCCTGCGCGTTGGAGGCGTGGTTTCGCACTGGACGGCAGTACCGTAGCAGGTGAAAAATTTGCTGCCGTCGGGGTGAAAGGCCACGTTTTCCTGGTAGCCGATTATGGCATGGGCGCCCTTGTTCACAGCCCTCGCGGCCATGCCGAAAAAGGTCTGCTCGGAATCGTAGCCGCGGCATGCCACAAGTCCCAGCACCCTGCCCACTCTGCGGTTGTCATCCAAACACTGGGTAGTTACTACGGGAAAACGTCCGGACTGAAAAATTTCCTTGACGCGTTCAATATTTTCCGATCCGCCGTGTTGCCTGTCTTTCTTTTTTCTGTCGCCGCCGAGCAGGAAAAA
>JAITDR010000078.1 GCA_031282465.1 Desulfovibrio sp. | reverse complement strand
TACATGCGGCTTTCCGCGACCTGGGCCAGCGCGCGCACCTCGCTTCCCGGCAGGACCGACTGCAATTGGGCCGTGATGTCTTCAATGGGGCACCCGGAGCAGAGGGCGGCTACTTCAAGGAAGGAGGCCCGGCCCGGTTTCCCGGCCAGTTCCTGGGCCAGGGACAGGGGGACGAAGAGCACGGTGTCGTCGTCGTTGCCCGTGGGTTTGAGTATGCCGGCGACGCGCAACTCCCGGCCGTCCACGCGCAATGTCTGCCCGGTACGCAACCCCAGTTTTTCTGCTGCTGCAGCGCCGACAAGGACAGCCGTTGCATCGTCGCCCCGGGGGAACTCTCCGTCCGTTTCCCAATAGCCTTTCAGTTGCAGTTCCTGTTCCCAGTCCACGCCGACCAAGGCCGCCACCCTGCCGTCGATGCGCGCAACGGCGAGCATCTTGGGGGCGACGACGGCAATGTTGGCGCGCAACGGCACGGAATCCACGGCGGGCAGCGCCGTGCCGAGGTTGATCGGTTCTTCCCCCATGCTCACGTCACCCAGCGAATAGCCGCCGTAGCTTATTTTCAAGGTTTCGTACCGGGGAGTTATCAGGATGTTGGCGCCGTAGCTGATGAGTTTTTTTTCAAAATTGTCGGCAATCAGCGTGGAAACCTCGTACAGACCGGACATGGAAGCCAGCCCGAGCGTGAACACCGCCGCAAGCAGGAGCGAGCGCATCCATTTGGCCTTGATGTGGCGCGCCGGCAAAGTCAGGAGGTTCACTTCCGGTTCTCGGGAAAATATTCCGCCGCGGACAGCACTTCCTGCACGGTCAGGACGACCGAAGAGCCGTCTTCGGCGAAGTTCAGGGGATGAGGATTGCAGCCTCCGACCAGGATGCCTATGCGGTGCAGCGGGAAGCGGCGTCCGCAGTTGAGGCAGAGCATGGCCCCGTCTTTCAGCGTATAGCCTTTGCCTTCGTCCCGGCACACCTCGCAGGCGTCGGCGGCGACCCGCACCTTGTCCTGTCCGTCGCGCACAACAAAAAAGCGTACCGCGTTGCCGCCCGCCCGGTACAGATAATGTTCGGCACTTGTCGTTTTCAGCTTGGAAACGTCCACGGTGATTCTGCCGTTGACGGCGGTCACCTTTTGCGGTCCGCCGAAAAAGTTCGGCAGGGCCTCGACCGGGGACGCGTACAGAATGGACGACAGCGCAACGATAAGCATCCGGCGCATGGTATTCTCCCTAAATTTTCTTTACCGCCGCTGTACCGCACGGTCTCGGCCGGAGGTCGCCTTCCTGCCGTCCGCACCGGCCTCGACGTTGCCTTCCGCGTTCGTCGGCGTACAAAGCAGTATGCCGTTTTCGTTGACGGCGACAAGGGGGGTAAAGGTTTTCAGAAAAACGGCTTCCGGTATGAGCAGATAGGAAGGGCGGCTCAGGTTGTCGAGCATGAACAGGCGGTCGCCCGCATAGACTGCCAGCACGGCATGGTACGCGCTGCGGCCTCTGTCGTATACCAGCAGCATCCACATGTTTTCCGCGGGCACGCCGAAGTTGCGCAGGGCCATGTACTTGACGACGGCATAGTCTTCGCAGTCTCCGCCGTTGTTGCGTACAAATTCCTCCGGCGTCGCCCAATGTTCTTCCTTCCCGTATGTGTTCGTGTCTTTTTTCGACGGCCAGCCGTTGAAAAAGCCGTTGACGTGGCGCAGGGCGTCCTCGGCGGACAGGCCGGGCATTTTGGCGGCGAGCTTTTGCCATTGCGCAAGGCGTTGCTTGTCGAAGTTCGGGTGCGGTGTGAAGAAGCGCTCTTGGTTATGTTCCCGCATGATGCGGTTCCAAGCGGTCTGCAGGGCTTTCGCTTCTCCGTTTTCGGCAGGCCGTATCGTGTAGCCGCTCAGGCGAAGTTCGCCCGGCGCGCGAGGGCCGGAGGTTTCCGCGGCCCAGTCTTTGTCCGCGGCAACGGACGCGGCCGGGTTTTGCGCGGAGCGGGCCGGAGGATTTTGCGGGAGGCCGGGGTCGCTGTTTGTGTTCCCCGCTCCCGCGCCTGCCGGCGCGGCAGACAGGGCGAGAGGCAGTACCGCTGCGGGCACGGCATACAGGGCGAACAGAAGCGCCGCCGCCGTCAGGCGTCGAAAGCGCGCGGGCAACGCCCGCCCGCCCGCCGTCTCCGGCCTCTTCCTGCAGCAGGCCGTCAGACAGCGGCTGATGCGTGCCGTCGTCACGCGCCTGTCCCCGTCGCGCTCAGGGCGTTGCGCAATGCACCGGCCAAGGGGAGATCTCCTCCGCCGGGCAGGAGCCAGTCGGAAAACACAGGCCGGTATCCGAGCTTTTCCAGATCAGCGGCCATTTCGGCTACGCTTCTGCCGTCGCTTATTGCGAACTGCACGTTGTTTTTCGGCGTCGGACGGGCGTAGCCGCCGACACCGGTACAGACGCCGGCGGAAAGTCTGGTTACGCCCAAAGGCAGGAGTTTGTCGCGCATAAAGGCGCTTTCCCGCGTGGACAGGGTAATGCAGGCGTGGGGCATGAAACAGCGCAGGGCGACCAGAGCCTGCACGAAATCGCGGTCGGAAACGGGCGAGGGGCGGAAGGCGCTGTCGGCTTCTGCAGGGCGGATGCGGGGCAGGGAAAAACCGATTTCCAGACCGGGGAATTTGCGTTGCAGAAACTGCGCGTGCATGCCGGTCATAAAAATGTCGCTGCGCCAGTCCCCCAACCCGAGCAGGGCGCCGAGATTGACGCTCCGCATTCCGGAGGAGGCGGCGCGTTGCGGGGCGTCCAGGCGGTAGGCGAAGTCGCGTTTGGGGCCGGTCGGGTGCAGGCGGGCGTACAGTTCAGGGTCATAGGTTTCCTGAAACATGGTCATGCCGTCGGCCCCGGCGCGGGCGATGCGCGCGTAGTCTTCAACGCTCTGGGACGGCACTTCTATGCCGACGGAACTGAAGCGCCGGGCCAGCACGGCTACGGCGGCGGCGATGTAGTCCGCGCCGGTGCGTCTCGGCGCATCGCCCGTCAGGGCCAGCACCCGGCGCAGCCCGGTGACGTGCAGGGCCTCGGCTTCGGCCTCGATTTCTTCCGGCGTCAGCGCCCTGCGTTTGAGGCCCGACCCGGCGTGGAAGCCGCAGTAGACGCATCTGTTGGTGCAGTAGTTGGCGAGATAGAGGGGGGCGAAAAGCTGACGGGCGCGGCCGAAGCGGCGCATGGTTTCGTCCCGTGCGCGCCGGGCTGTGGTTTCGAGTTCGTCGCTCGCCGCCGGGGAGAGGAGCAGGGCGAAATCTTTTTCGTTCAGCGTGTCTTTGTCGAGGGCGCGGCGCACGTCGCCCGGGCCGGCCGCGGAGACGCTTTCCGCGAACAGGCGGGCGCAAGCGGCGCGCGCGGGGACAAAGCCGTCCGCAAGGGGGCTGTAAACGTCGTCATTGCACACGGCGTCAACCTCGGATCGACGGTCTTGTTGCAATCCCGCGATGTGGGTCGCGGGAATATGTCGCAGATTGCATCATGCGTCCAAAAATCCGGTCAGGGTTCCCTCGTCGGGCGAGGATGCCGTACTCCCTCGTTCGAGTACTCTGCCGAGTCCGGCCAAACGGGCGGCACGGCCGGCGGCGACGGCCCGGCCGAAGGCTGCCGCCATGCCCACGGGGTCGGCGGCCGTAGCCACGGCCGTGTTCACAAGGCAGGCGGCCGCGCCGAGTTCCATGGCTTCACAGGCTTGAGAAGGGGCGCCGATGCCCGCGTCAACGATAATCGGCAGGTCGATTTCCTCAATGAGTATGCGTATCATTTCCTTCGTCTGCAAACCGCGGTTGCTGCCTATGGGCGCGCCCAGGGGCATGACGGCGGCCGCCCCGGCATTGAGCAGATCGCGCGCCACATACAGGTCGGGGTTGATGTAAGGCAGAACGATGAAGCCTTCCGAGGCGAGGGTTTCTGTGGCCTTGGTCGTTTCATAGCCGTCGGGGAGCAGGTTGCGGGGGTCGTTGATCACTTCTATTTTTATCCAGTTGCCGGCGCCGCAGGCCGAGGCCAGACGCGCTATGCGCACGGCTTCCGCGGCATTACGCGCCCCGGAAGTATTGGGCAGGAGGCGTGCGTCTCCGGGAATATGGGCAAGAATGTTGTCTGAGTTGTGGCTCAGGTCGACGCGGCGCAGGGCCACGGTAATCACGCGCGCGCCCGAGGCCCGGAGCAGGTCCGGGATCAGTTCTTCGCGGCCCAGTTTGCCCGTGCCCAGAAAAAGACGGCTGACCAGGCGTTCGCCGCCGAGGATCAGTGGATCGCCGGCTGTATCATCGTTTCGGACCGTTTGCAGCATATCTTGTCGCCCCTGTGCACGCAAACTGCGCTGTAGGGATGCGTTGATTACGGATGCGATAAAACCGTCGTCCTGAGCGCGCGGACTGCACTCATGCCGAGAGCGCCGGCAGCGGTTGCCGGAATTGCCGCCTACGCGCGCTCTCTCGGAACGGATCAGCCGCCGCCCACGAAACGGATGAGTTCGACGACGTCGCCGCCTGCGAGGCACGTTGCCGCGTAGTCTTTGCGGTCTATCACTTTGCCGTTGAGTTCCGCAACCACGGTCTGCTCCGCGAGGGCGAGTTCGGCCAGCAGATCGGACAGGGTACGGGCGGCGGAGGCGCGTTTTTCTCCGTTGACGACGAGTTCGCAAGTATCCATGCGTAGTGCCCGGCAGGGGCAAAGAGCCGCGCGCGGGCCTTTGCCGGTCTGTTCCCGCGTTTATTCAGCCGGTTGACGGCGTTTCAGGGCCGGCTATTTACCCTTCAACGCGGCGACGACCTGTTTGACGGTTTCCTCGGCTTCTTCCGTGGGCACCTGGCAGGTTCCTACGCGCAGGTGGCCGCCGCCGCCGTAGTTCAGCATGAGGCTGCCGATGTCCGCGGTGCAACTGCGGTTCAGAATGGAGTGGCCGACGGTGAGTACGATATTTTGCTTTTTCAGACCCCAGATGACCTGTACGCTGACGTTGCATTTCGGGAAAAGAGCGTACACCGTGAAGCGGTTGCCCGCGAATATTTCCTGCTCGTTGCGCAGGTCGATGAGGACGACGTTGTCGTGGATGGTCGACGTGCGTTTGAGCATGGCTTCAAAGTCGCGCTGTTGGGCGAAATAACGTTCCGTGCGCTGCTTGACGTCGGGGATTTCCAGAATTTCTTCAGCGGATTTTTCGGAGCAATAGCCTATCATGTCCAGCATGAGTTGGTAGTTGCTGACGTCATAGTCCCGGTATCGGCCGAGACCCGTACGCGGGTCCATGATGAAGCCGAGGAGAACCCAGCCTTTGGGGTGGGTGATTTCCTCGGCGGTGAGCCGTCCGCTGTCCACCCTGTCCACGCTTTCCATAAGGTCGTCGAGATCGGTGGAAAACTTGGCGTGTCCGCCGAAGTACTCCCAGATGACGCGGGCGGCGCTGGGGGCGATTTTGGCGCTGCCTTTGAATTCCACGTTACCCAGGCGTTCGTTTTCGCTGCTGTGGTGGTCGAACCACATGCCGCAACCGGGAGTGTAAGGCACATTGGCCAGAATATCGTTTTCGCTGATCTCGATCAGACCGTCCTGAATATCCTTGGGGTGGGCGAACTTATATTCGTTGATGAGCCCCAGTTTTTTCAGCAGGACGGCGCAGGCGAGGCCGTCGAAATCGGAACGGGTGACCAGGCGCATGGTTGTCTCCTTGCAAAAAATCGGCTACGGGGTTGCGGCGCATGTCGCAGACAGCGCCGGTACGCGCTTTGCGTCTCCGGGTAAGAATGCTTCCGGGCTGTACACGGAGCGGCCGGGTTTACCCGGCGCAAGGCGTGGTCGCGCCGCGTGTCGAGCAACGGACGCATGCACTCGCTACCGTATAGCGCCGACCGCGCGCTTTGGCAAGGCCCGCGGATGAGACGCGCGCAGCGTGGAAGTCCCGCCCTTGCCTGGAGAGTTTGAGGGCGCGGCCCCAAAGCAATAACTCGGCATTTTCCTTGGAACTCAGGATGATCCGGCAGATATCGACAGCCTGCAACGACTTGCTGCGCACCGGGCGCAACGATGAAGCCGCCGCCCTGGCCGAAAACGCCATGGCTTCTTTTCCGGCAGAGCCTCTCTGGCCCATGCTCGCCGCCCGCGCCCACGCGGCGGCAGGCCGTCACGATACGGCATCGGCTCTCGCTCAAACAGCTTCCCGGCAGGCCGCCGATACGCCCGCCGTTACGGCCGGCCTGTGGTACGCGCTGGGTCTTGCCGCCCTGGCGGACCGCGCATGGTCCCAGGCCGAGCGCGCCCTTGCCGAGGCGGCGCGCCTGGACCCCGACAATCCCGACATCCCTCAGCATCTGGCCGCGGCCCTGCAATCTCTGCACCGGCCCGACGAGGCCGCCGCCTGGTATCGCAAGGCCCTGCCCGCCGCTCCCGGCGACATGCTGATCCACTTCAATCTCCTGCTCTGCCTGCTCGCGGACGGCAAAACGGAAGAAGCCGAAAACTTGCTGCGTACATGGCCCGAACCCTCTCCCGGAACGCCGTGCTCCGAGCACATATTGGCCCGCGCGTGTCTTCTGGAGGCAAAGGGTAGGCGCGAGGAAGCCTTGGTCCTTCTGGAGACTCCGGAATTAGTCTCCTATGCGGAGAACGGCGGCTTCGGCGACCCGGCGCGCGTCCTCACCCTGCGCGGGCGCCTTCTCTACGCGTCGGAGCGCTTTGCCGAGGCGCGGGCGGCATACGAGGCGGCCCTGCGCGTTGCTCCGGATTCCCCGGATGCCGCCAATGCCTTGGGTTCCCTGTTGCTGCGCGAAGGTCGCGATCGGGAGGCCGCGGCATTATGGGACACCTTCATCCGGAGCAACGGATCCACGCCGTTGCTCGAGGCTCGAAAGGCTCTGATGATTCCGTCTGTGCCGGCGTCCGCCGCCGAAATAGAGGAAATACGCCGCAGGATGAAGGAATTTTTGCGGAATGCCGACGCGTTGCCCATTTTGGGCCACCCCTTGGCGGTTCTGGGCGTCCCGCCTTTTTCCCTGGCGTTTCACGGGGAAGACGACAAGACGCTTTTGCGGGCGTTGGCGGATTTCATGCTGCGTCATACGGCTTTGGCCGGCCGGGCGGAGCCGGCTGCCGCCGACCCGGCCCGCAAAGCGGACGATGTGCGGCGGCGCGCCGCCTCGTTGCGTCCCCCGTCGCAACGCCGCATCGGATTCATTTCCGCCCACTTCGGCAACCACACCGTCATGTCGTATTTTTTCCGGCTGCTGGAGGGGTTGTGTCCGCGCCTTTCCCATTGCCGCATTCTCGAATTTCCCCAGCAAGACAATCCTTACCGGCGTGCTCTGGCGGACCGGGCGCCGCTGATCACCCTGCCCGGCAACCCGGAAGCGGCGAGGGCGGCCGTGGCTGCCCTGGACCTGGATATCCTCGTGTATCTTGACCTGGGCATGGACCCCCTGACCTGGGTTCTGGCCTTTTTCCGTTCGGCGCGTCTGCAATGCGCTTTGTACGGGCATCCCATGACTACGGGAATACCCGCTCTGGATGTTTTTTTGACTCCCGCCTGTATGGAGCCGGAGGGAGCGGCGGCCTTTTACAGCGAGGATTTGCGGACGCTGCCCTGCCTTCTGAGCGGGTTTACGCCGCCTTCCGCGCCGGCGGCGCCCGGGCCGCGGGAAAAACGCAGGGGCAGGGTGTACCTGTGCGCCCAAAGCCTGTTCAAGGTCCATCCGGTCATGGACGCAATCGTAGGCTCCGTACTGCGGGAAGATGCCGAGGCCGAGCTGCGGTTTTTCGTTTCCGCGCGGGAGCATGAAACGCGCTTCTTTCAGGAGCGCCTGCAGAGGAGCCTGGGCGCCGCCGCCGCGCGCGTGCGTCTGCTCCCCCAATGTTCGGAAGCCGCATTTATCACTGCCCTGCGGGACGCGGACCTTGTGCTGGATACCCCGCATTTCAGCGGCGGCAGCACGTCGTATAAAGCGCTGGGCGCAGGGGTGCCTGTGCTGACTCTGGAGGGCGCATTTATGCGCGGACGGCAGACCGCGGGATTGTATCGTTTTTTGGCCGCATCGGCGTCGTCGCCCGGCCCGGACTGCTTTGACGGGCTGATAGCCGGCTCACCGGCGGAATACTGCGCGAAAGCCTTGGAACTGGCTCATTCTCCTGACAGGTGTAGGGAATTCAGCCGGATACTGTCGGCGGTCGGTTCCCGTCTGTTTGAGCGCGAGGATTCCGTCGCCGGCCTGGAGTCTTTCCTGCTTTCACAATAATGTTGATTTCAAACAGGAGTCAGGGTACCCGCGATGCTCCCGCGGCAGCGGGGCGTTCCTGCCGCCGACAAAGTCACATCGCATGGACGCAGTTGAGATTTGGAAACTGAATTACGTTTGGGCAAAAGATTGACGGCTGTTTCCTGCCGCGGCCCCGGCCGGAGCGGCGAACCCTCTCTGCAGCAGGCGCTCAAAATAACCGGCTGCACCGAAATCAGCCGTGATCAGGCGTTCCCGCAAACCGCACACTTCCAGCACATCGCCCCCGGCAACATGCCGGCTTTCCTGCCCGTCCACTGTAAGATAGATATCCGGGGAAGGTTCCTCGACAAGGACGGAAAACCGTGTTTCCGGACAGAGCGCCAAAGGGTGAAAGCCGTTCAGGTAGGGGCAGATGGCCGTAACCGCATAAGCGTTGAGATCCGGCGCCATCAGCGGCCCGCCGGCCGAACTGCAATACCCGGAAGACCCGATGGGAGTGGAGAAAATCAGGCCGTCCGAACGCAGGCCGACAAAAGGTTTGTCGTTTACGGAAAGACGCAGGCTGCACAGGCGCGCCACCCGGCCGCGCGTCAACACCACGTCGTTGACCGCCTCGCCGCGAAGCTGTTCGCCGTTGCCGCGCAACAGCGTATACCGCAGAGTCATGTGTTTTTCCGTTGCCGGACCGCTGTCCAAGGTCCTTGCAAGCACATCGACGCAATTTTCAGGGGTCAGTTCGTTCAAAAAACCCACTCGGCCGAAGTTTACCCCGCCCACGGGCACGGCCCGGTCCAGACACCTGCGGGCAACGGCGATGAAAGTTCCGTCGCCGCCGAGTACCAGTATGAGCCCGGCATCGGGCGGAAGACGGTCGGCGGGGTCTTCGTCGGGGTGAAAGGCCGTGCTGAACGGAATACCCCGGCGGGCAAGCATGTCCGCAATATCCGCGCAGGCTGCCTCGGCGCGACGGTTGCCCTTTTTCACCACAAGGCCCAAGGCGCCGAGCGCCCGCCTCCCGGTCATCGTCTGCCGTCCCTGCCCGCGGGTGGAAGACGCAGCCCGTTGCCGGCAGGTTTTCTGTCGTAGGTATCCCGTCCGGAGGGCGCTCCGAAGCCGTCGTCAAACAAGTAAGGGTCTTTTTCCGGATCGTAGGTGTCCGTCGACACCCGCTTCAGTGACGGGGGCGGCATAAGGAGATCGTCGGGCGCCCTGCTGCCGGGTTTTCTCGGCGGCATGGGCAGCAGATCGTCCTTTTGTCCGGCCGGAGAAAGCGCATCGCGCGCCCGGCCGGGCTCTGCTGCGGGATTGGCGTCTTCGCCCCCCTGCCGGCGCCGCAGCAGAAAACTCATGTCCATAAGCTGGCGTTCCAGATCGGCAAGGTACATCTGCTGCTTGCGCAGAGCATCGCGTGTTTCTTCGCCTTGCGCCGATATTGCGCGGGCCAGAAAAAAGAAGACGACGACCAGGCCGACAAAAAACAGCATCTGCACGGCTATAGCCGTTGCAAGCGGATCGGTAAACATGCGCACCCCGGAAAAATGCGTTGCCGGCGCTCCGTATTGTTGCAATCACACGCCAAATTCCTCAAAGGGCATACTCCGATCATGGTATTCCCGGCTTCGCCCGGAGTCAATCGGGAATCGCCCTGAAGGGAGAGGTTTCAAACGATGCGGGGAATGTTGATCAAGGGAGCAGACCGCGGATTTCTCCGGCATCGAAGCTGCCGCCCAGGGCTTTGACAAGATTGATTGTCGCCGCCAGACGCCGGCCCCGCACTTCTATGACGCTGCTCTCGTTGGAAAGCGCCGTAGTCTGGACGCTGACCACCTGCAAATAGGTGGTCATGCCCCCCCGGTACTGGGACAAGGCAATGTCCAGGGCCGCTCGCGCAGCGCGCGCCGCCTCCGCGCGGGACCCGGCTTCGCGCTCCAGATAACGCAACGCAGAGAGGGCGTCTTCCGCCTCTTTAATCGCCTGCAACACCGTCGTACGATACTGCGCCGCCTCGGCGTCGTAGGCTGCCGCCGCGGCCTCGTTTTCAGCGAGGCTGCGCCCGCCCTGAAACAGGTTCAGCGCTCCGCCCGGTCCGAGAGTCCAGGTATACAGGGCGGCGGCCTGCCATTCCGCAGCCTGCCACAGCAGGTCGGCGCTCAGGGTAAAGGCGGGAAACCACGCGCCCCTGGCCACGCCGATCTTTTCATTGGCGGCGGCTACACGCCGTTCCGCCGCGACGATATCCGGCCTGCGCCGCAGCAGGGCCGAAGGCAGTTCCCC
>JAITDR010000067.1 GCA_031282465.1 Desulfovibrio sp. | reverse complement strand
ATGGTCCTGACCACCCTGGACATCCGGCTCGGCATGGCGCGGGGCGAAAGCATCTTTCAAATATACTGGCGCGACGGCATGGATATGGAAGTTGTGCGCAGGCAATGGCAGGAATATGTGCATCTGCCCGGTTTCCGTTCCGTCAGAACGTATACCCCGGAGCAGGCTTTGGAAGAACTCGGCAGGCGCATCGGGCGCACCGGGGGAGACTTGGACAAGGCCTTTCCTTTCCTGGCCGTCACCAGTCCCCTGCCCGCTACGGCGTTGGTGGCCCTGAGTCCGACCGGCCCCGATCCGGAGCGGTGGTTTGAGGAAACGCTGACCTATTTCCGCTCTCAGCACGGGGTCGCGCGCGTGACGGCTGCGCCGCTGCAGGACGAACTCGGGCGGGCCTGGAAACGGGTCGGCAATTATGTGCTGTGGCCCGCCGCGGCGTTACTGTTGCTGGTGCCGGCGTTGAGCGTGGGCAATACCGTGCGGCTCGCGGTACGCGCCAAGGAGCACGAAATTGAGATTCTGCAGTTGGTCGGGGCCTACAACTGGTATATACGTCTGCCTCTGGCGGCGGGAAGCGCTGCCCTGGGGCTGGCCGGCGGCCTGTGTTCCCTGGCGTTGCTCTTCATGCTT
This sequence comes from Desulfovibrio sp., assembly GCA_031282465.1. Classification (GTDB taxonomy): domain Bacteria; phylum Desulfobacterota; class Desulfovibrionia; order Desulfovibrionales; family Desulfovibrionaceae; genus Frigididesulfovibrio. The sequence continues at coordinate 4,961 of JAITDR010000067.1, read as the reverse complement.
CAGGACCGGCTCGGCGATGTGCTGAACTTCCCGCCCCTGTCCCTGCGGCTGTATTTTCCCCCGGCGCGGATAGTCGCGGCCTTGCTGCTTACCCAGACGATCACCGCCGCCCTGGCCGGAGTTTTGGCCGTCCGGAAGTGATACCCGCGCCGCGCGGGCGGCCCGCCTGCGCCGTGCGTGCTTACAGCGACGCGCAGGCTGCATGCCTGTGGTAGACAAGAATATCGCAACACAGTATTGTCATTTTGCGTCGTTACCGCGTATGGGGGCAAGACGGTGCCGGAAGAATTCAGGGACGAAGCCGGGGCGGCGGGTGCGCTTGCCTGTTACGACCGCCTTTTGGGCATACTGTGCAGTGTGCTGAACGCCTATTCGGCCGTCCTGTTCCTGCCGGCGGGTGAGGCCGACGCGGACGGGGGCCGCCTGTATTACGCAGCGTCCGGCTTCAGCTTGGGCAACAGCCTGGATTTTTCCGCAGAGATCCGCGAAGGCATGGGGCTGGCGGGCTGGATACTGCGCCACCGTGAACCGCTTCTGGTCGCCAATTTCGACCGCCGCAAAAACCGTCTCGGGTATTACGCCGGGCACGAAGAGCAGCATATCAAGGCCTTTATGGGCTGCGCCTTGCCGGATACGGAAGGAGCGCTGTGCGTGGACAGCAAGCGCCAGTATTCCTTTTCCGAGCAGGACCAGAAAATGCTGCATCTCTTTGCCGACCTCGTCGCCCGGCTGGGCAAAACTATCGACGACAGTGTGGAGAACAGGCAGATCCTGCGCTGTTACGCCGGCTTGCGCGCCGTGTATGATTTGCGCAAACGCCATTCCCGCTGGGCGGAATTTTTGCGCCGCTACCTGGAACTCATGTCCGGCTTGACGGGATTTTCCTATGCGCTGCTCTGTACGCGCGGCCCGGACGGGAAAAGCTACGGCATCGAAGGCGAAAACAGCGACCGGCTTTTGCGGCAGGGCGGACAATCCCCGCGTTTCCCTATGAGCAGCGGGGTTGTGGGCTGGGTGTTCCGCAACGGCACACCTTTGGACGGCAGCGGAGCGGAGGGATTGTCCGAAACGCCGCTCCTGAGCCGGGAGGCCGGGCTGCCGCAGTTCCGGACCGTCTCGGCCCAGCCGCTGGTCATTCAGAGGAGAACCCGCGGGGTTCTGTGCCTGGCCCATGAGACGCCGTTGCGCGTCGGCGAAGCCATGCAGGAGTTCATACGTATGGCGGCCGACCACATGGCGCTTTTTCTGGAGAACTTGTTCGTCAAAAGCCGCCTGCGCGACCTGCACCGAGAGGCGGAAAGCGCTTTACCCGACGCCGGAGGCGACACGCCGCGGCAATGAGCCGCGCATGCGCTTTTTCCTTGCAGATACGGTTGCCTGCGTATAGTATGCGCAATCACGCAGAGCGCACGAACTTGCGGAACCCGGCAACCGCGGAGCCCGATGACCGCGGAACCCGACAACAGTGAGCGCACTACAGCATGTTCCGTAAACTTTTCAACATGTTCAGCAAAGACTTGGCGATGGATCTCGGCACCGCCAATACGTTGCTCTACACCAGGCAGAACGGCATAGTGCTGAACGAGCCGTCCGTCGTGGCTCTGGATGCGGAACGCGGGCATGTGCTGGCCGTCGGCAGGGAAGCCAAGGAATTTCTCGGCCGCACGCCCAAAAGCATCAAGGCCATACGGCCCATGCGCGACGGCGTCATCGCGGATTTTGAGGTCACGCGGCAGATGATCGCCTTTTTCATCAAAAAGGTGATAGCCGGTTTCAGTCTGGCGCGGCCGAATATTGTTATTTGTGTGCCGACGGGCATCACCCAGGTGGAAAAGCGGGCGGTGGTGGAATCCGCGCAACAGGCAGGCGCCAACAATGTGCGCTTGGTCGAGGAACCTATGGCCGCGGCCATCGGTGCGGGATTGCCGTTCCACATGCCTCTGGGCAACATGGTAGTGGACATAGGCGGCGGCACGACGGAAGTCGCCGTCATTTCGCTTTCAGCCATTGCCTATGCGGAGTCGGTCCGCGTGGCCGGCGATGCCATGAATACGGCCGTGCAGCGGTATTTTCAGAATGAATTCCAGTTGTTCATCGGCGAGAATATGTCCGAGCGCATCAAGCTGGCCGTCGGGTCGGCGTTCCCGTTGCCGGAGCAACTGGTGGTGGAAGTATCCGGCAAAGACATGGTTTCCGGCACGCCGCGTTCCGTGCGGGTAACGGACGGTCATGTGCGCGAGGCCCTGACCGACCCTGTGCGGGCCATACTGCTGGCCGTGCACAAGGCGTTGGAAAAGACTCCGCCGGAACTGGCGGCGGACATCGCGGACAACGGCATCCTGCTTGCCGGCGGAGGTGCCTTGCTCAAGGGGCTGGATACACTGATCCACAAAAGCACGGGACTGAATATCCTCATTGATTCCGATCCCCTGACCACTGTTGTGCGCGGCACCGGCAAGACACTGGAAGACCAGCGATTCTACGGCGGCGTGTATATCAACTGAAAGTCGGAGTTTTCTCACGTCTCCCTGTACGGCAAAACAAAATTCGCGGCCTCGACCGGCATATTCAGGGCCATTGCACGCCTGTCATGTGCCGAGCGAAGGAGGCTGCATCCTGTCGTAAATCAGCACCTTTTCCCCTCCGGAAAAAGCATCGTGGGCCTTTTTGCCCCCCGGCAGCAAATACATCTTCCGCGCGTACATTTTTGAGGCCATGACCAAGGCCTGACGCCAACCGTTTTTTTTTGTTTCCACAAAAAAGTAAACGGGCGTTGCAGGGTTGCGTTGCGCCGCTTCCCGAATGATCTCCTGCGACCTGTCGCGCTCTTCGGCCATGGACACGATGTTGCGGAATGTCACGACTTCCTGGGCCGTAAAACAGAGTACGGGCAGGATCAAAAGCAAAGGCAGGGCGGCAGGGCGAACACGCAGTATCCGCGCGGCAAAGCACATACCCGCTTCAGCCAGCAGTATGGAAAGAAACGGAAAGGCCGGATACAGGTACCAGTCCAGCTTGGAGGTACTGCATGTGAGTATGACGAAAGGCACGGCCGTGACCAGCAGCAACCTGCGCGACACCGCGCCGCTCACTCGGAACATTTCGGGCAGATCCTTTATGCCGAACGGACGCGCGCAACACAGGAACACGCCGATCACCAGAACCAGTCCGCCGAGCCAGACCGGAAAATTCTGCAGAATCTTGATAAAATAATAATATACCCCCCCGTTGTGTCCTTCCATAACTGTGGATACGCGCCGCACGACATCGTTGAACAGCATCTGTTCAAAAAAAACCGTGCCGTCGTACCCCATGCGCAGGTAAACCCACAGGCCGACAGGAAGGGCGGCGAACCCCAGGCAGGCCGCGCCGCGCCCGAAGGACCGCGCATTCACGCCGTGGTCCGTCAAAAAGAGCAGGACAAGGCTCACTCCGAGATGGGCGGCATGGAAACTCTTGCTGAGAAAGGCAAGGCCGGCGATGAAGGCTGCAAAGAAGTATCTGCGGAATCCACTGCCCGGCTCCAGAACGCTGAACAGGGACAGGGCATACAGCATGACGAAAACGGCGTCGGCATCGCCCGTCCTGGCCCCGTGCCGGGTGATCAGACGTATAGAGGTGATAAAAATGCCGACGGCAAGCAAACTGAAAGCCGGCCCTCGGTAACGCAGGGCAAACAACGCAACGGCCGAGGCGGTCAGCAGAAAGGCAACAGCGGAAAAAAAACGCAGGCCGAGCAGGGTCTTCCCAAACAGTTTGAAGCCGGCGACAACAGGGTAAAAGGATAAGACCGGCTTGGCGTTGAAATAATCCGGTTTGTACTCATAGGTGTTGACCAGATAACTGCCGCTTTCAATCATCTCCAGAGCGCTTACGCCGTGCCGCGCCTCGTCCCAACTGGCGACAATCCCGTCGTTCAGCCTGTAGAACACGTTGAAACAGGCCGTGCACAACAGGAGAACGGCGATAACGGCAAGCTGCGTTTTGCTTGTCATTGCTGAATGTTCCTCCGGTTCCGGCGCGCGCAGGTTTTCAGCGTCGCTCCGGATCGGCGCGAAAGATTTCGGGTAGGGCCGGGAGTTCTTCCACAGGGAAAAAGGTCACGACGGCCGTCCCGTCCGGGCTTATCCCAATCGTGTACGCGGCGTTGTCGGTCCGGACCGTTCTCAGGGTTGAAACGGGAGGATCTCCGTCGGCTCGGTCCGCCGTGATGCCGTAAATCCTCAACTGCTTGCTGCTCCAATAGCCGTTCAGTTCATCACTCGAGTAAACATGCACCAGCCTGCGCAAAATCGGGAATTTCGAGGCGGGAATACGCATAAGCGGCGTGTGTCCGATGCTCCCCTTGTAGATGATTCTTCTGCAGTCGCCGTCCTGAATCAGCTTGCGCAGGTCGGTATACAAAGGGGCAACATGCAGCAGTTCCCATTCGTGTTGTCCGGCCAGAAGATTGCCGTGTACATGGGCAAAAAGCACGAGTTGCACGGTCATCAGCCCGGAAAGCGCCGTGACGGCCTTGCCGCATAAGTCTTTTTTCAATATCCGGCGGATGCCGAGCAGGCACAGGGCGGGCAGAAAGCCGAAACTTTGAAAATAGCGCGGCCACCAGAGCGGAGTCTGCATGAAGACCTGCAGGCCGAAAATACTCAGAGGCAGGAAGGCCGTCAGCAACAACACCGCCGCAAGACGCTGCAACGGCGCAAAGGCACTTCTCCCCTTTTCCCGCTGTCCGGCCTTGAGCCGGTTGCGATTCCAGCGCATGAGCGTCAGGACGGCAAAAAGCGCGAAACACGATGCCTGCAGCCAGCCGAAGCAACTCGGACTCCAGTCGAGGAACAGGAGCTCAAAGTAGGCTTTGATATTGCGGGCCAGAACCGCAGGCATCTCGGCCGGGGAAGGCATTGCCAGCGCTTTGGCGGTATGGGAGTAAAAACTGTTCAGGCTGTTCAGAACACCCGACA